>JAOZMN010000334.1 GCA_029934265.1 Bacteroidales bacterium | reverse complement strand
GTTAATTTACACAAACTTGAAAGTGTCCTTAGTTCATTGCAAAGTCAACCATTATTAACTACAAAATGACAAACGATTCAAAACTTGAATAATACAAATTTAAGAAAAAAACTTCCAATATTCTTATATCTATATCATTATTTAGATATTTTTTACTAACTTCGCTGTATTAATTTAGGCTCAAGTTTAAAATTGAGTTGTTATTTTTTTCAGCACCAAAGGTGCAACTATCAATAGCCTTGCCTGTAAGGGCAAGGAAACATTATATTAGTACTATTAGCACCACCAGTGCGAAATCTAAAATATGCTTCATCTTTATTTCGCACCGGTGGTGCTTGATTTTTATTTGTTTATTTAGCTTGGGCTTATACCCAAGCCTACTGTTAGCAACCATTAAAAATATACAATATGAAAAATACAACTTGGCATGAAACAGGTCATGCAATTTTCGCAAAAATATTTGATGACTATTTATTCATTGAAATAGTTACAATTGAACCTACAAATGGTGACAAAGGCGGAAATATAATAAAAACAATAAGAGAAGAAGAAAGTGAACATGATGATTTTCATTTCATTATAGTTTGTTTAGCAGGTTTAGTCGTTGAACTCATGCAAAATGACAGAGAAAATGAAAAAAAACTCATGAATATTCTTGCACAATCAACAAAAAGACTAAATAATAAAACTATTAAAGATACTTTCAGGGGTGATTTTGAACTTATACAAGAGCCATTAAACAGATTATCAGAGAAAACACAAATTTCAAAAGATATGATTTTGGCAAAAGTAATGATTTTTATATCAAATTGTTTATTAAAAACTTCTGAATTTTGGTCAGCAATAGACATTCTTGCAAGAGAGTTAGATAAAAAAATTACATTAAATACCGATGAAATAAACACAATTTTAGATAATTGTGGTTTCAATCAATATTTAAAAGAAGGTAAATCTAAATTTATTGAAGAAACAATCGAATTACTAAAACCCAGTTAAATGTCAAAAAAGTAAAATAAAATCAAAATTAACAAACAATTATTCTAAATTTGCAATCAAATAACAAATCATACTCTTATGACATAAAGAAACAGAAAAATATTAAAATAAAAAGCGTTTAGCTTATTTTCTTGACTTTGAAAATCACCAAATTTTTAACAATTACAAGAAATAAGACAGATGCTCACGCCAAACGGCGTGGGCTGTTCTTATTTGTAATTGTGGGTGTTTGGTGATACCTCAAAGTCGGATAAGTTACAGTTTCCACGCTTTTTTTATGTTTATAATTTAACTTATAAATCTTGCTTTTTGGGGAATTGACAGTAAACAAAATTTTATTATTATGACTAAATTAAAATTTTTAGGACTTGCAGTAATTGCAACAATGTTTTTAGCTTCCTGTGGAGGTGGTGGAAATTCCAAAAAAAAGAACGAAAGTGTTCAAGTAAAAGCTGAGAAAACAAGAATCAAAGGGAAATTATCAAAGAATCTTGAAGTTGTCAGCGGAACGTATAAAATAAGCAAAGGAGATGGTGCTTTTGGAGGTGATTATCAAATACTTGTCAAAGTAAAATCTAAGAAATCTACCGATGAGAAATTTGATGAAATACACGGAAGAAATAAAGGAAACAGCGGAGGAATGACTCTTTCGATTTTTGATAATACAGGTTTACCAATTGCAGATTTGGCTAAATTTACACTTCATTTCGGAGAAAAAGACAAAGTTATATATCTGTTAGAAAATGAAGGAGAAGAAGATTTTTTAAAATTTACTGTTGATATTTCCTACGGGACTGAAATTTATAAAAACGGATTGCCTGAAAATATTACAAGTCTTGAAATTGGCTCTGAATTATCAGATTACACTCCACCTACATCTTCAACAAACAATAAAACAAAAGTGAATAAAAGCACAAACAAAACAAAAACATCAAATACCGTTTCAAATTCTGGTAAATCCGAAAACTGGGATAAAATACTAAAAAGCTATGAGGAATATATTGATGAGTATATAAAATTTTATAAAAAAGCAAAAGACGGAGACGCAACAGCAATGAGTAGCTACCCCCAACTAATGCAAAAAGCTCAAAATTTTTCTAATAAACTCTCAAATGCAGGCGATGAATTAACTCCGACACAAATGGCAAAATTCACTAAACTTCAAATGAAACTTGCAAGTGTAGCGGCAGGACTTTAAAACTTAAACTCATAAAAAAATGGATACTTCAAATATAAAAACAACAAATAAACACGCTAAGCATTACAGCGAAGACAGTTTTTGGAAAAAAACAAAAAAGATAGTTGGGAAAGCAAGTAAAGAAGTTTTAATAAAAGCGTTTACACTTTATTATTGTCTTCAAGATAAAGACACTCCGGCTTGGGCAAAAGCTGTAATACTGGGAGCTTTGGGCTACCTTATCTCGCCTATTGACGTAATCCCTGACTATATTCCCGGAATAGGATTAGCAGATGATGCCGCAGTTTTGGCAGGTGCAATATTTACAATTGCCACACATATTAAAAAAGAGCATACAGAAAAAGCGGAAAACCAAGTTTCTAATTTATTAGGGTAGAAATAAATATTTTCAATTATCACAAAAGGCAAATAAAAAACCAAAAACAGCTGGATTTTTATTTGCTTTTTTTATTTTTGCAGAATACGAAATTTTTTATTATGTCAAAAATCAAACTTTTTGAAAGTCAGAAAGTCAGAACATACTGGGATACAGAGCAAGAGAAATGGTATTTTGCAATTGTAGATATTGTTTCCGTTTTAACTGAAAGTGTCAAACCAAGAGACTATTGGTATAGATTAAAAAAACGAGAAAAAGAAGCAGGAATTGACTTGTCGACAAATTGTCGACAACTGAAAATGCAATCAACAGACGGAAAACAATACAATACGGAATGTGCTGATACCGAAACACTTTTACGCATAATACAATCAATTCCATCACCCAGAGCAGAGCCATTTAAACGTTGGCTTGCAAAAGTAGGATATGAAAGATTGGAAGAAATTGAAAATCCCGAACTTGCGTCTAAACGAACAAGGGAAATTTATAAAGCAAAAGGGTATTCAGACATTTGGATTGAAAAACGAATGCGTGGTATTGCAATAAGAGATGAACTAACAGGTGAATGGAAAAAGAGAGGAATAAAAGAAGGACTCGAATATGCAATTTTAACCGCTGAAATTTCAAAAGCTACTTTTGGTTTAACACCATCACAATACAAAGAATATAAAGGATTGAAAAGGCAGAATTTGAGAGACCACATGACAGATTTAGAATTAATTTTCTCAATGCTTGGAGAAGCATCAACAACAAAAGTAGCAAAAGCAAAAAATGCACAAGGTTTCATTGAGAATAAAAAAGCAGCAAAGATTGGAGGAAAAATTGCCGGAAATGCAAGAAAGGAATTAGAAAAAGAAAGCGGAGAAAACATTATATCAGAGGACAACTATTTGCCTGAAAATAAACAGAAAAAGATAGATAAATAAAAGCAAAACGATAAGACGAAGGGTTGCTAACATTGTGTTGGCTGTCATTTTTTTTATTTTTTTGTTTCGCCTACGGCTCACAAAAAAATAAAAAAAA
>JAOZMN010000049.1:11076-13149 GCA_029934265.1 Bacteroidales bacterium | reverse complement strand
TCCATAAAAAAGGTCGAAGACCTTATTTCAAGAATACAGTCGAAATATAAATCTTGTTTTCACATCTAATTTATTCAAGTTCCAAAAATACACATTTATTTTATATTTCCCTTTTTTTTGCGAATTTATAAAATCAATAGTTTCTGTAATTCTCAATCCTTGTTTTTTGTTGTATAATTGGTGCGGACTTATATTTCTTGAAATATGTTTTATTTGCTTATTTGTTTCTTTGTCTGTTATTTCGATTATTATTTTTAAAGGCTTTTCAACCGACAATTCAAAATTAACGGTTCCTCGTATCATAAGCATTGTCGATACGGATTCAAAATCTTCATTAATAATATTTATAATCGTATCGGTACTTTTTATTAAAATTTCACGAGTACTTTTTTCTTTAATCGAATTTCCGTATTTTACATATTTTTGATAATCTTCTTTAGGATAAATTTTGTTGTTGCGACACACATAATTATTGATGAATTTAAAATTATTCAATTTGTTTTTTACTTCTTCTGTATTTTTATTATTATCCGATTTCAACTTCATTCCTTCGGATAAAGAATATAAAATTCCTTCCGACAAATAATAATTACCGGATAAATAATCAGGTATTTTTCTGTTATTTCTCATAAAAGCCGTTTCTTTCATACTTCGGAATTTCGGGAAAGTATCCAAAACTTGCCCCAGCCAAGGCACTTCCGTCGGTAATTCCGCATTATATTTTTCTCGAAAAAAAGCGGCAATGGTCGGTGCAATATCCAAGTGAGAAACTACTGCGGAAAATTTCTTTGCTTCTTTAAGCATCGGCGAATAAATTATCAAAGGAACATGATATTTATCTATTTCAGAACGATGATATATCGGTCCCATACGATGGTCGCCGGTGATAAAAAAAATCGTATTTTCAAAATCGTCTCTTTTTTTATATTCATCGAAAAAATACTTTATTGCTCCATCTGTCGATAATATACAGGCAAATTTATTCTTATCTTTTTCGTAAATTTCGGATATTTCTTCTTCGGATAATTCCAATTCGTTTATTTTTTCTTCATATTTTTCAAACCAATAATTTCCGTTCGGTGGAACAAAAGGTGCGTGCATATTCATTGTCAGATAAATATCCAAACGAGTTTTTTTCTTTTTTCTTTCAATAATTTTAAAAGATTTTCTAAATAACGATTCGTCATTGAATCCCCACGAAAAACCTTTATCGTCGCAACCTGTTCTCTGATAATTTTTGCCGAAATTCTCTTCAATCAAAAAATCTATTTTACTTGTTTCGAGGAAAAACCCCATTCCTTGAAAATAATTCCAACCTCCGTAATAAAAACTTGAATAATAATCTTGTTTTCGTAATATTTCAATAAGGGAAAGATAACAAGGTGCTTTTTCATTGTAAGTTATAAAACCTTTTTCGCCATAAGGTGCAGAAGCAGTGATGTTTGGTAACACTCCGAAGGTACGTTCTGCCGCACTAAGCATATTTTCCCAATAGAGACTTTTATCTGCAAGCGAGTCCAAGAATGGCGTAAAACTTCCCAAATAAGCATCTTCTCCGGAAAATGCCCGAGACATACTTTCAATAATAATTATTACAATATTCGGTTTTTCTTCTTTAAGATTAAAATATCCTCCTATAACATCTTTATAATCAGTACTTTTATGAAGTAACGGATATTCTTTTGAAGTATAATCAAAATGTTTATTTATTTCTTGATATTTTTTTATGTTTTCAATTATATCTTTAACAGTAATTTCTTTTTTTTCGGATTCGGATAAGCCGTATTCGCTTATTTTATCTATAAAGTAAACGAGTTTATTTTCGGTAAGATAATATTCAATATTAAATTTGTAATCTATTTTTCTCGGTACAATGAAAAAAATTAAAAATACTGATATTACTGTTCCGAAAATCCAAGTTAAAGAAATATTTTTTTTAATTTTTATTTTCCTTGTAAAAAAATAGAGTGCAGTTGTTGTAAAATATAAAATTATAAAGTAAGCTATTTCCAACAAAGTAACACCTCCGTTTGCGGTAATTGTTTCTTTTATATCGGTATATGAATATGCAAA
>JAOZMN010000049.1:4304-11066 GCA_029934265.1 Bacteroidales bacterium | reverse complement strand
ACAAAAAGTGAGCTGTCAAGCGGGATAAGTGCTTCGTTAAAAAATAAAATTAACGAAACGTAAGCAGAAAGCAAAACAAAAATCGTAAAGAAGTAAATTACCCGAAATATTTTTACATTTAATCTGTAAAATACAAAAAACGGTAAAAAAGCGAGTGCTGTAAAGACAAGAATATAAAGTAAATCGAAAAAATATCCAAAAAGTGTAAATTTATAAGCATTTGCGGGAATACTGTGTGAATTTTGTATCAAAAAGAACTCGAAAGTCCGCAATAAGACAAAAAGAACAAGCAAAATAATGTTGTATTTTGTTTGTTCTTTTATGTATGACTTAAATTTTTCGTATAAAGAATTTTGCTTTGTCATCAAGGAATCGCAGGGTCAATTATTTTTTATGAAAGATATTGTTTCGTTGTTAAATATTTTCGGTCGTTCGACATTTACGACATGACCGCATTTTTCAATAACAAACAAAGAAGACAAAGTATGCTTGGATACAATTTTTCTTATCGGCGGCAAAAACAAATAATCCTCTTCGCCCATAATGTACATGGTAGGTATTTTAATATCTTTTACTCTAAAAAAACGAAGTAAAGAATTAATTTCGGAAGTAAGTTTAAACCACCTCATAAATTCTTTTTGATACAATTTTTTAGCTTCATTGATAAACAGCAATCGTGCTTTTTTATGATTTTTATTAGGCATTATTATAAACGCAAACAGCTTATAAAGTATCATATACGGAACAATCGACTTAAAAGTAACTCCGAATTTTATCAATATTTGCGAACGAAAATCGAATTTGATAATAGCACCTCCCAAAATCATGCTTTGTACAAGGTCTTTTCTTTTTTCGGCTAAATTTCTGATTAAAATAGTCCCCATGGAAATTCCGATAAAATGAGATTTTTTTATTCCGAGATGGTCTATAACTTCAGTTATATCCGCAGTTATCGAATCGAAAGTGTATCTTGTTTTAAATGTTTCTTTTATGGACATTTTGCTGTTTCCGTGTCCTCTTAAATCCAAAATTAGGACATTGAAATTTGCCTTAAAATCTCTAATTTGCTTATACCATATAGAACTGCTGCCGCCTGCTCCGTGAATAAATGTTACCCAAGTTTCAGATGTGTCGTGGTTGTAGGTGTAATAATTCAGCATTAAAATTTTATTTATAAATTTGCGTTTTTATGTTTTTATGTTTTTAAACACATTACCAATATCGTGCCGGTTTAAAACGAGTTCACAAATATAAATAAATATTCCGAAAATTTAAAAAAGCGGGCAAAATATAAACACGAGAATCATAAATTTATCAATGATTTCGCTTAAAATGAAACCTTTGCCGGAAAAATAAATTTGTTTTTCCAAAAGAAAAACATAATATTGTACCAACAACAAAACGAAAGTTCATTAATTCAATACAATTTCGTTTAAATTCTTAATTATTAACAACTTAATATTTTATACTTATGAAAAAAGTCTTAAAGTTTTCAGCTTATATAATTTTAGTTCCTGTAAGTCTTTTTGCATTATTTATTTTATTTTCAACAATATCCGATTACAAACCCGATGAAAAAATTGAAGTTTTCAGAAGCGATAAACCGGAAAAAATAAATGACAGCCTACAAATTAAAATACTTATTTGGAATATCGGTTATGCCGGTTTGAATGCCGAAATGGATTTTTTCTACGATGGAGGAGAAATGGTACGTCCCGAAAAAAACATCGTTGAAGAAAATATAAAAGCCGTAAATTCATTCTTGGCAAAATACAAGGAAAACGATTTTATACTTTTGCAAGAAGTAGATAAAGATGCAAAAAGAAGCTACGGAATAAACGAATACGAAAATATCTCAAAATCATTCCCCGAATGCAATAAAAATTACGGTAAAAATTATGATGTTTTTTTTATTCCGATGCCGATATATGCTCCTATGGGTAAAGTAGATGCGGGTTTAATGACTATCAGTAAAAATATTCCTTCAAACTCGACAAGATATTCATTTCCGGGAAATTATTCTTGGCCCAAAAGCCTGTTTTTATTAGACAGATGTTTTTTGGTGAACAGATACCCGACCCAAAACGGTAAAGAGCTGATTATCATCAATACACATAACTCTGCTTATGACGACGGCAGTCTGAAAAAGCAACAAATGGAATATCTTAAAACTTTTCTTGAAGAAGAATTTAAAAAAGGGAATTATATAATCGTGGGTGGTGACTGGAATCAATGTCCTCCGAAATTTGAAGCAAAATTTACCGGAAACATTCCGAGTACCGAGAATTATGCAAATATAGATTCCGATTACCTAAAAAAATGGACATGGCTTTACGATGATAAAAATCCTACAAACAGAAACTTGTCCGTTCCTTACGATGCGAACAAAACAACGACTAAAGTTATTGATTTTTACTTGCTTTCACCGAATATTGAAGCGGTTTCAGTCAAAAACGTGAATCTTAATTTTAAAAATTCAGACCACAATCCTGTAGAAGCCGTACTTCAGTTAAGATAAAACCTTTCCTGTTAAAAAAAATGTTAAAAAACTTTTATCTAATTTAAAAAATTTGCAATATCAATTATACTGCAATATTTTTGCATAAACAAAACTTTAATTATGAAGAAAATAATATTTTTACTCTTTATTTCAGTAATATTCGGTAATTTGCTCAAAGCTCAACCTGATTATTTTCCTTTTGACAGTATTACAAATCCGCTGACAAACAAAATTGAAACTGAATTACTTAAAAATTGTACCTCGTTTATCGGGCAACAAGAATTTAATTTCAATTTCAGTACAGAAGATTTGGAAAATAATGTAAAAGTAAACGAAGATATTGAAGAAATATCGGAATATTCAGGAAAAAGTCCGGAAGAACTTATTGCTATGCAAAAAGGAGACTATACCGATGCAAACTTGAATTATGAAATCGCACTGAAATATTCAGGTCAAAATAATGATTTAATGTTCAATCAATATATCACAATGGCTCTGGATAATTGCGAAAATGCAATCCAAACAGTTCCGGAGCCGACAGATTATTTTCATATAAAAGAAAATATATACAGCAGATTCGGAAAAACAGAAGAGTTAATAAAAACTTGCGAAAAAGCAATCGAAATAAATCCTAAAGATAAAAATTCTTATGCCTTGCTGACAATTAATTATCTTGATAATAAAGAATACGAAAAAGCAAAAGAATTATGCAAAAAAGGGATAGAAGAAATGCCGAAAAATGAAATATCTTATTTCTATCTTATTCTTACCGAAGTATTTGAAATTATGAGTAACAAAAATACCGGCGAAAATATTTTTGAATTAAATAATACGGAAGATATATTCAGTATAAATATTTTTAAAGATGCTGTTGAAAAATATCCGGAAAACAAAACTATGGAATTGTCCTACAACATGACCAAGCAGTACATACTTCTGATAAAAGCCATGAATATAGTAGATGATATTAAAAATATCGGACTGCAACTCAGCCAAACGGAAAAAAAAGAAATTAAAGACCTTATTAATTATTACAAAAAAATAATTGCCGGTGAAAATTTCAACAATAAATATACGATTTACTACGCACTTGGAGCTATCGAAGTACTAAGCGGAGACTATATTAAAAGTATCGAATATACAAAAAAAGCACTTGCCGACAGAAAATTATACGCCCCGACAAATACAACAAGTTACAACGATATTTATAATAATCTGGCTGCGGTAAATATTCTTCAAGGTGATACATCTGCCTGTATAGAAGTGCTTAAAGATAAAATATTGGAAAAAGAAAATACCGATGATTATAATTTACTTGCCTCGATATATTTTTCCACAGGCGATTATTCGAGCATGGAAGCAATTTTGAATGAAGTAATATAACAAACATATACAAAATAAAAATACGCTCACGGCATTTGCAATTTTAATGCTGTATAAAAATGATTATTTGCAAGCACAAGAAATTTTAAACGCAATTTACGAATACTATCCCGATGACACTGAAACTTTTGTAATTTCAAGTATATCGGAATATATGCAATGCAATGATACCAAAGCATACGAGCTTCTTAAAAAAGCATATACCGCAAAACTTTATGATGAAAATATCTATAAAATATGCAAACTGATTTTAAAAGAAAAATTTTAAGTACTACTATAAAAGTTTACCTATGGACAACAAAATAGATTACAAAGAACTAAACGAAAGAATCCAAAAAGAGAGTTCTTTTATCGACATGATTACTATGGAAATGGACAAAGTAATCGTGGGACAAAAACATCTGACCGACAGCCTGTTAATAGGATTACTTTCTTCCGGACATATTTTGCTCGAAGGCGTTCCGGGATTGGCAAAAACACTGGCTATAAATACTTTGGCAAATATCATAAGTGCAGATTTCAGCAGAATACAATTTACTCCGGATTTATTACCCGCCGATTTGCTCGGAACAATGATTTACAGCCAGAAAAGTGAAGAGTTTGTAATAAAAAAGGGACCCGTTTTTGCAAATTTTATCCTTGCGGACGAAATTAATCGCTCTCCTGCAAAAGTACAAAGTGCTTTACTCGAAGCAATGCAAGAAAGACAAGTTACAATCGGACAAAATACGTTCAAACTCGAAGAGCCGTTTCTTGTACTCGCAACTCAAAACCCGATAGAACAAGAAGGAACTTATCCCTTGCCGGAAGCACAAATCGACAGATTTATGCTCAAAGTAATAATTAATTATCCCAAAAAAGAAGAAGAACAATTAATTATACGTCAAAATATTGCCAAAAGTTTCCCAAAAGCAAGCACTGTTTTGGACAAAAAAGACATTCTAAATGCCAGAAATGTAGTTAAAGATGTATATATTGATGAAAAAATAGAAAAATATATTGTAGATATTGTGTTTGCAACTCGTTTTCCGCAAGATTATTCGTTACAAAAATTTCAATCCATGATAGCTTTCGGAGGTTCGCCTCGTGCAAGCATAAACCTTGCTCTTGCGGCAAAAGCATACGCATTTATCAAACGCAGAGGATACGTTATTCCGGAAGATGTAAGAGCCGTTTGCCACGATGTAATGCGACACAGAATTGGGCTGACTTACGAGGCAGAAGCCGAAAATATAACTTCCGAAGAAATTATATCGGAAATATTGAACACCGTAGAAGTACCTTAACAGTGAACAGTTAGCAGTGAACAGTTATCAGTGAACAGTTAGCAGTGAACAGTTATCAGTGAACAGTTATCAGTGAACAGTTATCAGTGAATAAATGCTAAAATTTTTGATTTTCACAATTTCAAAATTTAACGAATTAACAAATTGGACTCGAAAGAATTAATAAAAAAGGTACGTAAAATCGAAATAAAAACACGAGGGCTTTCTAAGCATATTTTTGCAGGAGAATATCATAGTGCTTTTAAAGGTAGAGGTATGTCTTTCAGCGAAGTACGTGAGTATCAATTCGGCGATGATGTCAGAAATATCGACTGGAACGTAACAGCACGTTTTAACAAGCCTTATATAAAGGTGTTCGAGGAAGAACGTGAACTTACCGTTATGTTGCTGATTGATGTAAGCGGTTCTAAAAATTTCGGTACAAAGCAACGTTTTAAAGATGAATTGATTACAGAAGTTTCGGCAGTTATTGCTTTTTCGGCAATTCAAAATAACGACAAAATAGGAGTGATATTTTTCAGCGACCGTATTGAAAAATTTATTCCGCCAAAGAAGGGTAAAAAACATATTTTACATATTATAAGAGAGCTTATTGACTTGAAGCCTGAAAGTTTGGAAACCAATGTCAGCGAAGCCTTGCGATACCTTACAAGTGCAATCAAAAAACGAAGTACGGCTTTTATCATTTCCGATTTTATGGACAGCAATTTTGAAAAAGCCATGCAAATTGCCGCTTACAAACACGATGTAATTGCTCTGCAAATTTACGATGAACGTGAAAGAAAATTACCTCCGCTGGGTTTCGTAAAATTAAAAGATGCCGAAACAGGTAAAGAAATTTGGGTAAATACGTCAAATCGAAAAGTAAGGCAAAAATACGAAAAAGACAGAGCCAATTTTGACAATAAACTAAAAACTACTTTCGCAAAATCCGGCGTGGATTATACGGAATTAAGAACTGACGGGGATTATGTAAAGGCTTTGTTGGGACTGTTTAAGAAAAGATAATTCATTTTAAATTATTGATTCAGATATGTTTAAGAATAAAATATCATATACATTATTAATAATATTGCTTTCATTATCCGGCTTTGCACAAAATGCCGATTTTGAAAAAGATTCCATATTAATTGGCGATACCTGTTTTCTGAACTTAACAGCAGATATTGACAAAGGCAAAATACAATTTCCAAATTTTGCAGATACACTTGTCGAAAATATTGACATCGTAAACCGTCCGTTTATAGATACTATTAATTCAGGTAAAACTCTAAGACAAAGAATATTAGTACAAGTCTGGGAAGCCGGCGACTATCATATTTCAGGAATACCGATTTTAATTTCAAAAGATACCGTTTTTCTTACAGCAACATTAAAAGTAAGATATTTTCAACCGGATTCCGTATTTATTTCAAAAATAGATACTACGCAAATAATCAGAGTTGTCGATATTAAAGAACCGATAAAAACGCCTTGGACTTTCTCCGAATTTTGGGAACTTTACGGAAATTTTGTACTTATCGGGTTGCTTATAATTTTATTACTTGCAATAACTGCCTATATAATTATCCGAAAAATAAAAAACAGGATGAT
>JAOZMN010000049.1:0-4294 GCA_029934265.1 Bacteroidales bacterium | reverse complement strand
TATTGCGTTCAGAGATTTACAAATATTAAAAGAAAAAAAATTGTCGGAAACCGGAAAAACAAAACAATATTATACCGAACTTACAGATATTTTAAGACGATATATTGAAAACAGATATAATATTCCGGCATTAGAGCAAACATCAAATCAACTTCTTGCGTCAATAAAACACAGTAAAATAATAAATACGGATTTAACGGATAAACTTCGTTTTACATTTAAAACCGCCGATTTAGTAAAATTTGCAAAAATGGAACCTCTTGTTAATGAAAATGATTTATGTTACAACAATACACTTAATTTTGTAATGGAAACACAAGAAATAATCAAAGAAGAGGAAACAAATATTAATGATGATAATTTATAAAACCGAAACCTTTCTAACGGTTTCACACCACAATAAAGTTTAAAGAAGTATCAAAGTAAAAAATATAAAATAAATGACAGGTATATTTGAAGGAATAATATTCAGAAACCCCGAATATTTTTGGTTATTTACGGTATTAATTCCCGTAACGGCTTGGTATATACTAAAAAAAAGAAACTCACAAGCTACCATACAAATATCTTCAACAGAGAGTTTTAAAAACAATCCGTATCAATACAAAAGATATTTGAGGCACATATTATTTTTAATTCGTATATCGGTAATATCACTTTTAATTATAATCATAGCACGCCCGCAGTCTGAAAAAAAATGGAACGACCAAGAAACAGAAGGTATTGATATTGCTATTGCCATAGATATTTCAAGCAGTATGCTGGCACAAGATTTCAGACCAAACAGATTGAAAGCCGCAAAAAATATAGCAATAGAATTTATTTCCGGACGACCGTTAGACCGCATAGGGTTAACAGTTTTCAGCGGTGAAAGTTTTACACAATGTCCGCTTACAACCGACCATGCCGTATTGATAAATTTGTTTAACGAAATAAAACAAGGAATGATAGAAGACGGAACCGCTATCGGACTTGGCTTGGCAAATGCAGTTAATCGTCTGAAAGACAGCGATGCTAAAAGTAAAATAATTATTCTGATGACCGACGGAGTAAACAACACCGGCGAAATTGCTCCGATAATGGCTGCCGACCTTGCCGCAAAATACTCAATAAGAGTATATACTATAGGTGTCGGAAAAAATGGATACGCTCCCTACCCTATTCAAACTTTTTTCGGAACTCAATTACAAGACGTTGAAGTAAAAATTGATGAAGAAACTTTAAAGACTATTTCACAAAAAACAAACGGAAAATATTTTAGAGCCGTAAACAATAAAAAACTCAGAGAAATTTATAAAGAAATAGATAAACTCGAAAAATCAAAAATCAAAACCAATAAATACAGCAGTAGAGAAGATAAATACTTAAATTTTGCAATATTTGCCGGAATTTTACTGCTTCTCGAAATTTTATTACGATTAACAATATTCCGAAGTTTGCCGTAATGAATTTTCACAAACACGGCTTTGTCTCATTAAAAAGGTCGGAGACCTTAATTAAATAATAAGATGAGTTTAGTCTAAAAAGTATATTTTTTCGCAATCAGACCCTTAGGGTTTTAAGTAAGATGCTATAAATTAAACACTTAAATTTGTTAAATTTTATTAAACCAAACCCTAAGAGTCTTTTTATACCGAACTCATAAGATGGAAAATTTACAAGAAGAATTTCAGTGGGCAAATCAAGAGTTTTTATATGCTCTGCTGATAATTCCCGCTATAATTATTGTTTTTATAATCGCAACAATCATCAAAAGCAAAACTCTAAAACGTTTTGGCGATTATGAAATAGTACAAAGATTAATGCCCGATGCTTCAAAATCAAGACCGATAATAAAATTTTCGTTATTGATAATGATACTTTCACTTATTATTTTTGCAGTAGCACGTCCTCGATACGGAGTAAAAATGAAAGAAGTTACACGCAAAGGAGCCGAAATAATTATCGCTCTCGATGTCTCGAACAGTATGCTTGCTCAAGATATTGTTCCGAACAGATTGGAACGAGCTAAAATGGCAATATCAAAATTAATAGCTAATTACGATGGTGGCAAAATCGGACTGATAGTCTTTGCCGGCAAAGCATATACACAAATTCCCATAACTGCAGATTATTCTGCGGCAGGACTTTTTCTTGCTTCTGTTTCTACCGACATAGTACCGGTGCAAGGTACGAATATTGCGGCAGCCATAGATTTGGGTATGAAATCTTTTTCGCCGAAAAATCAAAAAGACAAAGCACTTATAATAATTACGGACGGTGAAAACCATGAAGAAGAAGCTTTGGAAAAGGCAAAGGAAGCAAAAGAAAAAGGAATAACTATTTTTACAATCGGAATGGGACTTCCGGCAGGTGCACCGATACCGACACGCAGAAAAAATAATTTTAGAAAAGACAAAGACGGAAATACCATTATCTCACGACTTAATGAAAGTTTTCTTGTACAAACCGCAAAAGCAGGGGGCGGAATATATACCAGAGCGAATAATGCAAAAGTCGGATTATCAACAATTTACAAAGAACTTGACAAAATGGAATCCGATCAATCAAAAAGTATGGTAGGTCAGTATGATGACCGGTTTCATTATATTATCGGACTTGCTTTATTATTGATAATTCTTGAATTTTTTATTCTCGAAAGAAAAAACAAATGGCTCAAAGAACTGAAAATATTCGGATAAAGTCTTCGACCTTCTTAATGGGACAAAGCCACATTTGTAAAAACTTAACAATAAAGCTTTTACATAAAAGTTGATACGAAAAAACTTTTGTATTAATACTTAAAAATATTTTTATGTCCCTACGTTTATAAAATTTATAATTTAAACAATGAAAACAACAATAATAACAATATTTATAATTGCACTTTTCTTTACAATCTCGTGTAAAGAAAATGATTTAAGTTATATTCGAGAAGGAAACAGCAAATATTTCGAGAAAAAATATAGAAATGCCGAAACCTCATATCAAAAAGCAATTAATATGGATTCGATTTCATTTCCGGCAAATTTTAATCTTGCCAATGCTTTTTATAAACAAGAAAAATACGATAAATCCGAAAATATCCTGCAAAAAATCGTAAAACGAGAAACAGAAAAAGAAAAACTTGGAAAAGCATATTTCAATCTTGGAAATTCACAAATAAAACAGGCAGAAAAGCCTATGACAGAAAAAGATACAGAAAATGCCATAAAATTTATCGAAAAAAGTGTCGAATCATATAAAAATTCACTTCGTAATAACCCAAACAACAACGATGCAAAATATAATTATATGTACGCCAAAGAAATACTGAAACTTTTGCAGGCACAACAAGCCGAGCAACAAAAACAAGAAGGAGACGGCGACTGCGACAAAAATGGTGATAACAAAGACGGTGATAAATCCGACAAAAACGATAAAAATAAAGATGGTGATAAAAACAATCAAAATACCGAACAACAAAATGATAAGGACGGAGACGGAATACCCGACAAAGTAGAACAAGGAGACGATAAAAAACAAAGAGACACTGACAAGGACGGTAAACCGGATATGGAAGATACCGATTCCGATAACGATGGTATTCCGGACAGCTACGAAGCCGGCGAAAATCCGAATAAGCCCAAAGACACTGATAATGACGGTTTGCCGGATTACAGAGATACAGATTCCGATAATGACGGCATTCCCGACAACGAAGACCCGGACGCTTTACCCAAAGCTGTACAAATATCCGATGAAGATGCTCAAAGAATACTCGACAGACAAAATAAACTCGATAAAGATTTACAAAATAAAGTTAAAAAAGCAAAAGCGAGAGCATCAAAAGTAAAAGTGGATAAGGACTGGTAGAGACGTTCAAGCACGATTCTTTAAGAGGTTTAGGGAGATTCTCCTTTACCTACTCGACTTTTCAATTAATCCATGAGTTCAGTGTAAAAAGACCCTTAGGGTTTGGTTTAACAAAATTTGACAAATCTAAATATTTAATTTACAGCTTGTTACTTAAAATCCTAAGGGGCTGATTTCGAAAAAATCTACTTTTTAGACTGAACTCATCCATTACTCAAATTATTTGAGTGTGTAACATATCAAGGGAATATCGATTTAGACTTTTATATATATTAAATTAATATAATTAGCACCGTGCTTTAGCTCGGTGTCAATAAATAAGCAAGATAGGCTCTATCCGAAAATAAAAAACTTTATATCAGGCAATTAGTTTTGGCTAAAGCCTTAAATACAACAATTAATACTCCGAGCTAAAGCACGGGGCTAATTATAAATAAAAATGATTGAGGTATAACTTCCC
>JAOZMN010000333.1 GCA_029934265.1 Bacteroidales bacterium | reverse complement strand
AAGGTCTTCGACCTGTTTAATGTTGCTTACGCACTCGTGCAAATATTTGTAAATTAACTTATTATAAGTAAATAAATGTGTATTTTTTTGTAATGGTACTTAATATTACAGTAAAAGAAAGCTTAAACTAATTGGAGTTATCAAAATTAAAAATAAAATTTTGAGGTCTTCAATCTATTCTACATGATAAAACCACATATATAAATATCTATAACCCACCTATTAAGGTCTTCAACTTTTTTAATGGGACGGAAGCCATATTAAAAAAAATTTAATAATTTGTATAAGGATACTTAAATTTTTTAAATAAAGAAAAGTTTATATAAAAGAAGCGATTATTGTTATTTATAAGAATAGAATTCAGGATAAAAATCCTTGTAATATTTTTTCCGATGCAATGATACAAAATTTGTTTTAATATAACCAATTTTTTTTACTTTAATGTAGTAAAAGAGTCAAAAAAGTTATTTATATCAGTATTTTTATTTGCAGAAGAAGATATTACGTAAAATTGATATTGAATATTACCTATTAAGACAACTCTGTAAAAAACATATAATTTTTTTGATGAGATATAAACTAAGGTTTCAAGTCCTTCGTAATTTTTGTAATTGAATTTTGTTTCCTTTTTTTGCGTTCCCTTCATTGCTTGTGCAAGTCCGAGTGCTGATATTTCATTAAATTTACTTGCATTTGTTCTTCTTATTGCATCGTTATGGATTAAATATTTAAAAACAAACATTTTTCCGTCTTTTTTTGTTTTGGCAAAACCTGTTTTCATGCCGTTTGCTGTTGTTTTTTCTGCTTTAGCAAAACTGCTTGGAAAATTAATTGCACAATTTCCTGTGCTCGAATTGAATTTTTGTGCTTGCAAATTAGCCATTCCCGGCAACGAGATTAGTATTATAATTAGTGCCTGTATTAATAATTTAAGTTTCATTATATTGTTTTTATAATTTCGTATGTCAAATTTTGTCGTGCAAAGGTAATATTTTTTTGATATTTTTTAATAATAATTTTGCTTTTTCGTTTTGGTCAATTTAAAACTCTTTCGGGCATTTACCTTTATTTCATTTGGGATATTTTCAATGCTTCCAATCTTACTTTTTTCCAAACCTCAATAATACTTTCTACTTTTTTATTTACCGCCTCGGGCAATGTGCGTCCTATTTGTTCTTCCACTTCTTTGGCTTGCTCGCCAAGACTATCAACTCCAAGATACCTAAATGCTGATTTTAATGTATGTGCGGCAATCCGAGCTTTATAAAATTCTTTTTTCTCTATATTTTCGGTAAGATTTAATATTTGTGTATCAATATTTTCGGCATAAAGACCTATAATTTTTCTTAATTTTACTACTTCGGAGCCGTATAGTTCCGATAAATTATTTATATTTATAAATTCAAACAATTCTTCTCTTTGTGTAAGTTCTTTTGCTTTTGCTTCACTGCCGGTTATTTTTTGCTCTTCCGTAAAATCGACATATTTTGCAATTATATTTTTAATATCGGAAGGAACAAATGGTTTGGTAATAAAGTCGTTCATTCCGGCAATTAATCCTTTGTCTTTGGCTTCTTTCATTGCATGTGCCGACAAACCGATTATCGGAATCAAACTGCCTTTTTTTGTTTTTCGCAACTCTCTTGTTGCTTCATAGCCATCGATTCCGGGCATCATTATGTCCATAAAAACAATGTCATAAGTATTTTGAGAAAACATTTTTATTGCTTCCTCTCCATTTGATGCAAAGTCGATACTATTTTCTTTAAGGTCTAATTCCAAAGAGTCCAAAAATAAAATCTGATTGATTTCAACATCTTCGACAACCAATAATCTTAAATTTTTTGTTCTTCCGAATTTAATCAGTCTGCTTTTAACATCTTCAACTTCGGCAAGCCTCTTCGGGTATTTAAACGGAAGTGTGAAATGAAAAATTGTACCTTCGCCTTGTTTTGAGTTAAAACCTATCTTTCCGCCAAGAGCTTCCACGAGGTGTTTCGAGATTGACAAGCCCAGTCCGGTACCTCCGGGGTGTTTTATTTTGTTATCTACTATTTGTCCGAAACGGCTGAAAACCAAGTTTTTCTTGTCTTCCGGAATACCGATTCCTGTATCTTTAACATAAAAATGTAAGGTTTCAATATCTGCAAAAGTATAGCCGACTTCTATATATCCGTTTTTTGTAAATTTCAGTGAATTGCCAAGCAGATTTGTTATAATTTGCCGTAATCGCAGGGAATCTGTTATTATCGAAAAGTTATCGGATTTTGCAGCTTTTTTTAGTCTAATTTCAATATTATCTTTACCGACAGTCTTTTTTTGTTCCGTAAATACGGAGAAAATATCTTCTAATATGCTGTTTATCGGAGTACTTTTTTTGACTATGGAAAACTGACCGGCTTCTATTTTTGCAATATCAAGAATATCATTTATTAAACCCAGTAAATTGTTTGCACTCGAATTGATATATTCTGCATACTTTTTTTGCATAACTCCTCCGATATTCCTTTCCAACATAAGGTTTGAAAAACCAAGTATGGCATTCATAGGAGTTCGTATTTCATGCGACATATTTGCCAAGAAAACTGATTTAAGGACATCGCTTTCTTCTGCTTTTTCTTTTGCTTTTTTAAGTTCGAGACGTGAAATTTGTTGCTCTGTAACATCTTGAACCATAGCGGTTATTTTCTTATTTTCAGGGTGATATTCCGCCTTTGAATGTATATATAAAAGTTTTCCTGTTTTTTTGTTTATAATTTTAAAAACTTCATCGTAAAACAAATTATTCGGTCCGAGTTCGCTTAATACTTTTGTCATTCGTCTTCGGTCATCCTTATGAATAGCCAGTTGCAACAGTTTGACAGCTATAGGTTTGTCTTCACAAATTCCGTACATTCTTCTTGCCTCTTCCGAAAGTTTGGCGTTACCTGTTTCAATATCGAGTTCAATATGCCCGAGTTTTGCTATAAGTTGGGCATATTTTAATTTTTGATGAGTTTTATTAAGCTTCTGAATTATTCTTTTTTTCTCTATGGCTTTTGCGATATAATCCGACACAAAAGTCATTAAATCTAAATCCCTTCTGGTATAAAGTTCGTTTTCGTTATAACTTTGAATAACCATTACGCCGAAAGTTTCACCGTTTTCTTTTAAAGGTACACCTATCCATGACGGCGACGGAGTACCGATAGTATCTATTTCACCTTTTTCTTTTAATTTATTATGCAAATTTATATCCAAAAAAACAGGTTCTCCTTTGCGTCTCACATAATCGGTAATGGTATTTTTCAGGGAAATACTTGTCAGCTTATCAATTTCATCGTACTTATCGACATGAAAGGGAAAATAATATGTTTTTTTTTCTTTATTGTAAAGAGCAACATAAAAATTTGTGGTATCTATAATTTCAGCCAGTCGAGTTCTTATTTTTTCGATAAATTCTTCAAGACTTTCAGAGATGTCTATTTCTTCGGCGATATTTAACAAAACTGACCACGTTTTTTCCGACCTGCGTCTTTCCGTAATGTCTTCGTAAAAAATTGTTGCCCCGATAACCTTACCGGAAATATCTGCAACAGGACGATAATAATCTCTGTAATAATGT
>JAOZMN010000332.1 GCA_029934265.1 Bacteroidales bacterium | reverse complement strand
TCTTTCTATAAAAGGAATTTTTGTGTCAGTTTTCTTTATGGAAAAACCTGATTTCATAAAAATTTCTTTACGTTCGCAAGGCGATTATGATGTTAATACTTTTGCTCGAAAATATTTTAACGGTGGTGGACACAAAAATGCTGCCGGAGGACGTTTATTTAATACAACACTCGAAGAAGCTGAAAAATTATTCAAAGAAAAAGCTGAAAAATATTTCATATAACATAATTTTCAGGACTATCGTTCCAACGTACTACAGTCTTTCAGACTGTGGTTTTACAAAACAACTATTAAAAAATATGCTTAAATATCTGAAAATAATAATCTTATCCGTCATTATCATATCATTATTTTCCTGTAAAGAAGAAAATAATACAACCTATCAGCCTCGTAAAATAAACAATTCAGGGTTCAAAGACACTTTAAAAATAATTAATAAATATTTGCTCAAAGTTGATGCCGAAAGAATTGAAAGTTACATAAAAAGGCATGATTGGCACACACAAACCACACAAACAGGTCTGTGGTATGAAATTTATGAAACAAAAAACGGACAGAAAACAAAAAACGGTGATATTGTAAAATTTAATTATCGAATTGAATTACTTGACGGTACCTTATGTTACAGCTCCGATTCCGCCGGAACAAAAAGAATAAAAATAGGAAAAGGAAATGTCGAAAGCGGTTTACAACAAGGCTTACTGTTAATGAAAGTCGGCGACAAAGCTCATTTTATAATGCCGCCTTACATGGCACACGGAATGCTCGGCGATTTTGAAAAAATACCGGCTCGTGCAACTATCATATACGATGTAGAATTACTGGAAATTACGGATTTTTAAATTACTGTTGAATTAAATAAAATCAGCTTGGTATCACTATCCCTCATTATAAACTCCCATATTCAAAAATTTATCTCTTCTGAGTTCCATTCTTTTTACGGGGTCTAATTTTCCTAATTTTTCTAATTCTTCTATAATTACATTTTTGACTGTCTCGAAAGTTTTTTCCGGATTAGTATGCGCTCCGCCGAGAGGTTCGTCTATTATTCTGTCGATTAATTTTTGGTCGTACATATTTTCGGCGGTAAGATTAAGAGCATCAGCCGCTTGTACTTTAAAATCCCAACTTCTCCACAAAATGGAAGAACAAGATTCCGGTGAAATAACAGAATACCAAGTATTTTCGAGCATTAGCACTCTATCGCCCACTCCTATTCCCAAAGCTCCACCGGATGCACCTTCACCGATAACAATACAAATCACCGGAACTTTAAGATTCAACATTTCAAAAATATTTCTTGCTATCGCTTCTCCCTGCCCTCTTTCTTCAGCTTCCAAACCGCAAGCCGCTCCCGGAGTATCCAAAAAAGTAACAATCGGTTTGTTGAATTTTTCGGCAAGTTTCATAGCACGTAAGGCTTTTCGATAACCCTCAGGATTTGCCATTCCGAAATTTCTGTACGAACGCATTTTTGTATTGGCTCCCTTTTGTTGTCCGATAAACATGACCGTTTTTCCGTCAATAGTTCCGAAACCGGTTATCATTGCTTTATCGTCTTTTACATGGCGGTCGCCGTGCAATTCGATAAAATCACCACCGGTTATCGCTTCAATATAAGAAAGTGTATAAGGACGTTCAGGATGGCGAGAAACTTGTACTCTTTGCCAAGGAGTAAGATTGGAATATATCTCTTTTCGTTTCTTTTTTATTTTTTCTTCTATTTCTGAAATAGAGCCTGTCATATCTATTTCGGCTGTTGCTTCAACCTCTCTGAGCTTTTCTAATTGCTCCAATAATTCTCCTATTTGTTCTTCAAAATCGAGTAATATCATTTTTAAATATTTTAAATTTATCGAATTTAAGGTCTTCTACCTATTTAATATTGGTCACGCACTTATGTAAAGCCATTATATTCAATAAGTTAATAACAAATAAATGTGTGAAATTTTTATAAAATTCAATTATATGCAAAATTTAACTTATAAAGTGTCTTTCAAAACTTTGAATTTTATTACTAAGTTTGCAAAATTAAAAATAAAAATTAATAATACAACAAGATTTATACAGCTTGTCTGTTATTAATTATTAATTACTGATTATTAATAATTTATGATTTTTTTTCCTAACTGTAAAATAAATATCGGACTGAATATTACCGAAAAACGTCCGGACGGTTTCCATAATATCGAAACTGTTTTTGTCCCGATTTCGATTTCTGATGTTATCGAAATAACTGAAAATAAGTCCGATAAAAAAATAAATTTTAAAAATACAGGTCTTGAAATTAATTGTAAACCGGGAAATAACCTTATCATAAAAGCATACGAGCTTATAAAATCAGATTTTGATATTCCGCCGATAAATATACATATTCATAAGAAAATTCCTTTCGGAGCAGGACTTGGCGGAGGTTCGTCCGATGCTTCATTTACTTTAAAAGCATTAAATTCATTATTTAAACTAAATTTGACAAACAAAAAACTTAGCAATTATGCCGGCAAACTTGGCAGTGATTGTGCTTTTTTTATAGAAAACAAAGCCGTTTTTGCAGAAAAAAAAGGAGATGTTTTTTCCGATATTTCAATAAATTTGAAGGATTATCACATTTATGTCATAAAACCGGATATTACAGTCGGCACGCAAGAAGCCTATCAAAATATTATTCCGAAAAATACCGAAATAAAATTACCGGATTTGATAAAAAAAGATATATCGACTTGGAAAGAGAATATTATTAATGATTTTGAACATAATATTTTCAAAAAATATCCCGAAATAGAAAAAATAAAAAATAATTTGTACAAGCAAGGAGCAATTTATGCTTCCATGTCCGGTAGCGGTTCTTCGGTTTACGGAATTTTTAAGAACCGATGTGAAATTAAAAAATATAATTATTTTTTGTGCAGACAAATTATTGAGTGATTGAATATTTATGATTTTTGTTAATTTACTTATTATTAACAAAATACAAAAACATACCGAATTGTTGTTAATAAATAATAAGTCTAAAAATTAAAAATGTAGTTTAGCTTACATTTTTAATTTATATCTTTGCAAAGTTTTTAACAGGTTGTTGTTTTTATCACAATTTAAAAACTTCACAATTTAAAAATTTGTTTGTATATATAATATTTATAAAACCCTATTAATCAGGTGAAAGCAAATCTACAATCAAAAATAATCAATAACTTAAATGCCTTCAAATAAAGAAATAAAAAAAAGAACTGATTTTAAAACGAAGTATCGTCTTACAATTTTTAACGACGAAACTTTACAGGAAATTAATACATTTTTTTTTATCGAAACTTAACATTTTTACTTATATCGGATTTTTCTTTGTAATATCGGTAATAATTACCGGAGCATTATTTATATATACCCCTCTGGCTTCCTTACTGCCCTTGCGAACCGACACAGGAATACATAGAGAGATAATTACAAATGCTCTTCTGATAGATTCGCTTGAACGCAAAGTAAATGCTGAAAAATATTACCTGAAAAAACTAAAAAAAATATTAGAAGGAAAAATTGAAACCGACACTTTCACACAAGTCGAAACTTTCAGGCAAGACTCCGCAGTCTCAAATATAAACGAATTTGATT
>JAOZMN010000331.1 GCA_029934265.1 Bacteroidales bacterium | reverse complement strand
GCTGACTCGCTTGAAAATTATATAAATTTTGTGTACGATTTTCAAGATTCTTGTAAGATACCGGCATTATCAATAAATTTCGGGAAGAATTTTATTCCTTTCGATATTAAAAAATTTGATTTTCCGGAAAAAGATGCTTTCAATGCCTTACCGGACGATTCTTTGAAAAAAGAATATATGGAACTGATTATCGAATTTTACAAGGATATTAATATAAATTTTAATTTTTTCGCTAAAATAAATTCTAATGTTCAGAATATTAAATATGCAGACAGTTCGCTGATAAACAAGTATATAAGAAATACTAAAACTTATACGGATTTATTCAACAAGCACAAAATATTAAGCTGTTTCGATGAACAAAAATTATCCGTTTCGGACTCCTGTTCAATATTGAATAATCAAAAAATAATAAATGCCGGAAATTCAGGATTTTTATTACACAGGAACACCTTATATTATAAGCCGAAATTTAATTTCAGAAAATTATTAAGAAAAAAATTGCATTTCGGCGGACTTGTTATTTCAGATATAGATGAAAATCAAGAATATAACAGTGATACTCTTCTGAAAATTCTAAGAAGTGATAATGAAATGATTATCACAAGTAATCCGGAAAAAATAGTAACAGAAATTAAAAAATTAGTCAAACTTAAAAAAATATCGGAGCATAAAATAGAAAAAAAAGTAAGCAAAATTTTACTTGCAAAATCGTGGTCAGGACTTAAGAGTCCGAAAAAAATAAATACAGATTCTCTATTTTTGAAATATAACAATCCGAAAATCAACAAATTAAAAAGGGAAGTTTACAGAAAATCAATTACTGTCGTAAAAAACAATAAAAATATTATTCCTATATCAAATATTCGTAAATTAAATATTGAACTTTATACCATAGGAACAAATTATCCCGAAAAATTTGTAAATACGGTAAACGATTATATTGACGTAAAGGCACATTTTTTGAATCCTAAAAAAAATAATGTAGCTCGTTTGCTTAATTCAAAAGCAAAAAATATAATAGTGGCAATTTACGATTATAAAATTATTCCTAAAATTGCCGAAAAATTAATTAAGCTTTCCCAAAAAAGTAAACTTATAATTGTAAATTTCAGCAATAAAAAAAACATCATACTTTCTGACAGTATAAACTGTTTCATACATATTTACGGCAAATCTGAATACGAACAAAAATATGCGGCTGATATTATTTTCGGAGGCGAAGCGGCTGTCGGGAAAGTTGTTACAGCTACGGATACTACAACTTTTAAATATATAAAAACTTCAAAAACAAGACTTTCGTATTCTTTGCCGGAAGATGTCGGTTTAAATTCCGTAATGATAAAAAAAATAGATTCTATTGCAAGAGATGCAATTCGCCAAGGGGCAATGCCGGGTTGTCAGGTTTTTGTTGCAAAAAAAGGAAGAATTGTTTTGAACAAATCTTACGGATATTTTACATATCAAAAAAAACATAGAGTAAAAAATAACAGTATATACGATATTGCATCTGTTACAAAAATTGCAGCTACCACACTGGCTTGTATGAAGTTATATGACCAAAAAAAACTTAAACTTAACGATAAACTCGAAAAGTTTTTCGAAGATACCGAAATAGAATACACTCGAATAAAACCGGATACAATTATAAATATCGACACGCTGATAATTGCTGATATTAAAAATATAAAAAAACTTTTAAGACAGCAAGATACTGTTCACCTAAATGACTCTATGCTAATTGCTTATGACACACTAATTGTTACAGCAACTCCCAAAAACAATATTTTCAAAATCGAAATTAAAGACCTCTTACTTCACAAATCCGGAGTTTTGCCTGCTTTACCGATACTTCCATATTTACTGTATAAAAATAACTATTACAAAGAATATCAAGAATTTAAAAAATTAAGAGACGACACTGTTAATCCGCCGGATTCAACTATGCTTGCCAAATATCCGACATCGTATAAAGAAGGAGTAAAACAGGTTTTCGATAAATATTATACTCATGAATTTATAGAAGACAGCTCGGAAACTCAAATTGCAAAAGATTTTTATCTAAATAAAAATTATACAGATACACTTTGGAGTGATACTAAACAACTTAGAGTATATTCTCGAAAAATTTATCAATATTCCGATGTAAACATGATTTTGTTGCAACACGCTATAGATTCTATTACGAAAACAGGTATTTATAAGTTTTTGGATAAAAATTTCTATAAACCGCTTGCTCTTAAAACCACTTGTTACAAGCCTTTGGACAAATTCGACAAAAAAAGAATTGTCCCGACCGAAAACGAAAAATATTGGAGACAACAACTTCTGCGTGGTTACGTTCACGACCCCTCCGCCGCACTGCTTGGAGGAATTTCGGGTAATGCCGGCTTGTTTACAAATGCTTACGATTTGGGAGTTATCGGACAAATGTGGTTAAACAAAGGAACTTACGGCGGCAAACGATATTTGTCCGAAAAAACCGTTAAACTTTTTACCGGCTCGCAAAAGGACAGCCACAGAGGGCTTGGCTTTGATAAACCCGGCAAAAAATCAATTATCGGGACAGGAGCTACGCATGAATCCTTCGGGCATACCGGCTTTACGGGAACTTGTATCTGGATAGACCCTGTAAATGAAATTGTTTATGTTTTTTTGTCAAACAGAGTTCACCCAAGTGTTAAAAATTGGCGTATTAACAGTTTGAAAGTCAGACAGAAAATACACACAGCTGTTTATGAAGCAATGGAAGAATAAATAAAATTATGAAATTTTTTAATCAATAGTTGCCTTATTTTTCTTCGTTGAAATAAAGTTTATAAAAACTTTTATCTTGTTCTTTATCAAAACCTTTATCCATATATTTTTGGTCGCCGTGAACATAAATATGAAAATTTTTGTCTAATTTTATTATATTCTTAAATTTTCGTTTACCTTTTTTTACGGCATCTTCCGAAATTTCAAATCCATCATCTAATTGAATATCATTATCTTCTGTATATTCCTGTTTGTATTCCTTAAAAGATTGTGCTGTTTCCGGATTGCTGAAAACTTCTTCTTCAAATTCTTGCGAATCGAAAGAATCTTTTTCTGCAAAATATTTCATTGCTTGTTTTTTAACTTCAATTTGCTCTTCAGTATCATTGTCTTTCATTTGTTTTTCGACAAAATTACTGCAAACTTCAATATGACTTTGAGTAAGAAAATGTCCGTTCGGAATTTGCTCCAAGTTTAAAAAATTATCACGCCAATATTGTGCATCTCCCTTATTTACATTATCTACCATCTGCACTATATAGCCTTTTTCTTTTTCTGTATTGAAAATAATACAGGCTTTGTCTATTTTTTTCAGACCAATACCGGTTTGATGCGATATTTTAAAATTATTTTCGGCTTCATCTACTTTGAGAAAATTATCTTTATTTTCGGTTTTGAAAAGCCCTACAGCACTTACCATTTCATCGTCAAGAACACAATCCTCAAAAAGTACGACATAAAATTCACCGGATTTTATTTTCGGATGGTCGGATTGCTCGTAAAGAAATTTTGCTAAACTTCTGCTGTTTTCAATAAATGTTTCCGTATCTGCAAAAATACCGGACGCATAAGTATAAT
>JAOZMN010000330.1 GCA_029934265.1 Bacteroidales bacterium | reverse complement strand
AATATTGTAATGCTCGGTGCGGCTTCAAAATTTATCGGTTTACCATTAGAACAATTAGAAAATGCTTTGCGAGAACTTTTTGGCAAAAAAGGTGAACAAATCGTTAATGTAAATATTCAAGCATTACGATTAGGAAGAGAATTTGCAGAGAAAAATATCGGCTGAAAAATTTATCACAGCGGCTTAAAAATAAATTGTGCGGTTACAGACTTCTGTAATCGCACAATTTACATAGATACAAAAGTG
Organism: Bacteroidales bacterium; assembly: GCA_029934265.1. Classification (GTDB taxonomy): domain Bacteria; phylum Bacteroidota; class Bacteroidia; order Bacteroidales; family JAADGE01; genus JAOZMN01. Next base: position 3,375 of record JAOZMN010000330.1, on the reverse strand, counting down.
AAAATAAATTTGAATTTAATTAAAATAAAATTGAATTTGTAAATAAAAGTAATACTTTTGTAATCTAAACTTTACAGAACTTAAAACCATATTTTAAATGACAATCAGTAAAAAAATATTTTTATCGGCAATTTTTATTACACTTTCCGCTGTAAGTTACGGACAAAGTGTTGATAATTCGGGGGTTAGGCAAAAATATATGCAAAAAGAACATAGTTTGCTTAAAAAATATCAACTTACCGAAAACGAAAGAAGAATTGTAAATAAATCCAAAGGAAGAGAGCTTACTTTTAAAGAAAAAGTAATTTATGCACGAGCCATGAATAAACACACAAAACACGTCAAAAAAAGAAGAAAATTACAAAAGAAAAGAGAAAAAGAAGTAAGTACAAGAAAAAATTAATTTGATTTGATTTTTTCAATCGCTTTTTTCTTAAAAATGCTGAAATTTTTCAAAATACTGAAAAACGGGACGGGAATAATATCTTGACTTGCTGTTTTTTGAGTTTTCTTGCTTATTTTACCGGTCGTAACAAGCTCTTTGCCCGCAAGTTCGATAGCTTTGTAACTTTCTGAAATTTTCGGATATTGTTTTTCTTTTTCCGCATCTTTGCCGTGTCCGGTAAGTTTTCCCGACCGCCTTATAATTGTTCCTGCTTGCGGTGCGTCCATAAATTTTGAGAAAGTTCGGAAATACGAAACTATATTTTTCGACATTTCATTTTCAAAATTATCATGGCAAATTAAGGTTACGAACGGTTTTGAATAAATATCTTTACTTATGTGATGAAAAAACAATCCGCTTTCGGACAAGTTAAATTCGTTACTGTTGCCTGTTGCGTTTATCCGGTCAATAAAAATTTTCATCAAACCCGACATATTGAAAACATAGACAGGCGTTGCATAAATAATAATATCCGCCTCTCGCATTTTATTAAAAATCATTGCAACATCGTCTTTTTCTTCGTAAATACATTTTAACAAATGCTTTTCTTTATTGCAAACACTGCAACCTTTACAGATATTGATTTTTAATTCGGCAAGTGTAATTTCTTCACAGTCGGCACCTTGCTTTTTCGCACCGGAAAATAATTTTTCGATTAAAAAATGAGTATATCCTCTTTTTCCTGTATGACTTCCGTTTATTGCAATTATTTTCATATGTTTATGTTTATTCGTAAAGTCAAAGTTCTGCTTAATTAAGTACCCATAGATAAGTCTTTCCGTATTCATGTTTGCATAACAATCATATTATCAATGTATTATAAATACGGTTTTACCCCATAAAATAGGTCGAAGACCTTAAGAAATATTATCATTTACTTTTTTCAGTAAATTTTGAATTTCTTGTTTATATAACTCATTGCTTTCAAGCGAATTATCTGTTTTATATTTTTGAGAAATAATATCGAGTTGAGTAAGATATTCTTTTTTTATTTCAAAATCGTCTTCAATATTTTTAATATCCGTATCTACAAATATCAGTTTATCGGCATTTTCATAAACATTTTCCAATTCGGAATCCGATGCGGTATTCATTTTTGAAATTCTGTTACTGTGAATCTCAAGCATTTGAATTTCATGCTCTTCTTTCTTTAATTTTTCTATTTGTTTTACTGTATCGTCTAATCTTTTTTTTGTTTGTTCGTATTTTTTATGTAATGCTTCGGAAAGCAATATTTTTGATTCTCTGATTTCAATTTGTTCTCGATAGCCTTTTATTACTTCATCGCATTTATGAATTACCGCCTCTCCGATTTTAGAATTTACGGCTTCCGACTTTATTTTTCCGTAATTTTTAAATTCTTCGTACCAATATTTTTCCGGCACTTCAAATATTTCCGTAATAATATCTTTACTCCATCGTTTTATCTTGTCGGTATCTTTTAATGCTTCGACTCTGTCTTTTTCGCATTTAATAATTGCGTCCTCTATTTTTTTATACAGAAGTTTATTTTTATCCTCTATTTTTACAGGATAATCTTTATTTTTTTTTCGAGAAAAAAGCGATTTTAAAAACATCTTAAATTAATTGATAATTTTTTTTAACGACAAATATAATAATTTCGGTAAAACTTTGGCAAAGTTGTATCATTGAAACGGTTTTATTTCTTTCACAAATTCCATAATATTATTTTCAAGACTTCCTTTTTGGGAAATTTTATTTATAAAAGCACTGCCGACAATTGCACCTTGCGAATATTTACAGGCTTTTTGGAAAGTTTCATTATTTGAAATTCCAAAACCGATTAATGTAGGATTTTGAAGTTTCATATTTTTAATTCTTTCAAAATACGAAATTTGTTCCGTCTCGATATCCGTTTTTGCTCCTGTTATCGAATTTGAGGACACCATATATATAAAGGTGTCTGTCAGTTTGTCGATTTCTTTTATCCTTTCGGAAGAAGTTTGCGGACTTATAAGAAAAATATTCGATAAATTATATTTTTCAAATAATTCTTTATAATACGATTTATATTCCGATACCGGCAAATCCGGAATTATAAGTGCTTGTATATTTGCATCTTGACAATCTTTTAAAAATTTATCTTCACCATAAGCAAGTATCTGATTTAAGTATCCCATTAAAATAAGAGGAATCTTTATTTTATTTTTAATACTTTGAAGTTGACTAAAAACAATATTCGGATTAATTCCGTTTTTGAGTGCTTGCGAACTGCTTTTTTGTATAGTCGGACCGTCCGCCAAAGGGTCGGAAAACGGTATTCCGACTTCAATTAAATCCGCACCCGATTTTTCTAACTCTTTGATAATAATTCCGGTATCGTCCAAGCTCGGATAGCCCGCCGTAAAATATACCGATAATATATTTTCCTTATCCAATAAACATGATTTTAATGTCTGCATTTTATAAATTTTGAAACTGTTCACTGATAACTGTTCACTGATAACTGCTTAATATATGTTTCCATATCTTTATCACCTCTTCCTGAAAGATTTACGATAATACTTTTGATATTTTTTGTATCTATTTTTTTGAGAGCCGCCAAAGCGTGTGCCGATTCCAAAGCCGGAATAATTCCTTCAATTTCGGTTAATTCAAAAGCAGAATCGAGAGCTTCTTTATCGGTTGCGTTTAAAAATTCGGCTCTTCCCTTATCGAATAAATTTGCATGAATCGGACCTATACCCGGATAGTCCAAACCGGCTGAAATCGAGTAAGGCTCGGTAACTTGTCCGTACTTATCCTGCATAAGCAAAGTTTTACTGCCGTGCAAAATTCCGACATTTCCGATTTGCGTTGTAGCGGCAGTTTCTCCGGAATGTACACCTTTACCGGCAGCCTCAACAGCAATTAGTTTTACACTTTCATCGTTCAGATAATGATAAAAAGCACCTGCTGCATTGCTTCCT
>JAOZMN010000654.1 GCA_029934265.1 Bacteroidales bacterium | reverse complement strand
TAAAAATCTTATGAAAGCAAAACAAATAATACTAATTTCGGTACTTGTATTTTTGAGTACTTTTTCTTTTTCGCAGGACGGAACCAAAGCAACAAAAGCCGAAATAGATGAAATTCAACTTAATATCAAGAAAGTTGCAGAGAAAACAAATTCATTGAAATGTTCTTTTGTACAAGAAAAAACACTTTCGATTTTGTCGGAAGTATTTACATCGAAGGGAACGATGTATTATAAAAAAGAAAATAATTTGCGTTGGCAATACGAAGACCCTTATAAATATATTTTTATTCTAAGTGCCGGCAAAGTTATTATTAACGACGGAAATAAAACAAGTAAATTTAATTCGGCGGGGAATAAATTGTTTACCGAAATCAGTGAAATAATGATTGGCAGTGTCGATGGAAGTATTCTGAAAAACAGTACTAAATTCATGGCTTTTTATTATATAAGTTCGGACAAAGTAACGATAAAATTGATACCCAAAGACAGAGCATTGCAAGAGATGATGAATATGATAACTTTAAAATTCGACAAGTCGGATTGGCTGGTGCATTCAATAGAAATAAAGGAAAATTCAGGTGATAAATCTGTTATAAATTTGAAAATAATTGACGTAAATGGTACGATTTCTGACGATTTGTTTAGTATTTAGCGGTTTTTTGTTTTCCTGCGGTAGTACAAAAAAAACATTAGAAAATACAGATAAAAAAAAACGACTTTCTTTTATTGAATATCCTGTTAATAAATCCGTAAAGTTCAGAACGACAATAATTTTCAAGGAACTTTATATTTCCGGAATTACTATTGCGAAACAAAAAAACGATACCGTTCGAGGAGTTTTCATGAATGAATTCGGAATAAAAGGTTTTGAATTTGAAGTAGTTGGAAATAAATGTGAAATTTTGAATGCCGTAAGTAAAATAGATAAAGGATATATTAAAAATATCATTTCAAAAGATTTCGCTTTTATGTTCGGAATAAATTATATCGATATTAAAAAAGAAAAAAACT
>JAOZMN010000329.1 GCA_029934265.1 Bacteroidales bacterium | reverse complement strand
ATAACAAATGTAATTTTAAAAACGGTGCGATGGATATTTTTATTTTTAAAAATATCCACATAACCGTTTTTTAATTTTTTTACATTTTCAAATAAGGCTTTGTTACTTAAACCGTATTCTTAATATAACAATAGTTGAAATACTCATTAGTATAATTATTGATAAAAGTATAAAAGTATTGTATATAGGGGTACTGACTTTTGTTTTAATAAAAGGTAATGTTTTTGTATCAATAAACATAGGGAAAACAGAAGTTTTTCCATCAATGAAATTTTTGCATCCTTGATTTGCGTCAATATCACAAGCAGCTTGCACTGTAGAATTTCCATACTTATCCATGTATAAAGCGTCTAATTCTTCATGAACTATTTCAAGTGAGTCCGATTTATTTTGTAATTCTATTATTTTATTTTGTATTTCTACACTTGAATCTTGACTTGCCTCTTGTTCCATTTTGACATCATACAAAGTTATTCGGCAACTATCTTCTTCACTGATAATATTGTCTATTGCAGGGTGATAACGATTATGCTCTGCTTGATATACTAATATTGCTTCAAAGCCCCATCTAGATGGCATTAATTGACAAACTTCCGGTATCGGACTGTTTTCAAAAGTAACTAATTGTTGATTCATTTCTTGAAATTTTATTAATCCTCCGCCAAAAACTATTTGAGGAATAAGAATTAACGGAATTATATTAATTGCCGCTTTAGAACTCAAACCGGGAATTGAAGAAATAAATAAACCAATAGCAATACCTGTTATAGAAACTAATGTACCAAATAATATGAATTGGAAATAAAATTCCCTTCCTTCTATAAACAAATAACCTAACGTAAAAAACAATATATTTTGAATAACGGCAAAGGGTATAAGAGTAATTATTTTTGAATTATAAAAATTTAATTTACTTATATTAAGCATCTTTTCACGTAAAATTATTTTCTGGTCTTTTATTATTTCTTCTATACTGTTTGTTATACCTAAAAAAACGGCTATAAGAACAAATAAAAATAAAAATGTGGGAACATGCTGATTTGAAAAAAAATTATAATCTTCGTTTGGAGCATATCGTAATATTGCTCCCACACCTAATCCAAGCAGAGGAGGTAACAAGAAGGTTATAACAATATTCGTTTTATCTCTTAATTTATTAATAAAATTTCTTTGTAATAAAGTAACCGATATTGCAAATCTGTCTTTGAGTTTATTTTTTGTTTTTTTTTACAATTTCCTTATTGCTGCCGGAACCTTCACTTATTTCTTTAAAATTTTCTTTTTGATATTCAATAAATTTTTCTTTCCAAAAAGCCGGCGAATATCTTCGTATCGGTAATGCTTTACCATCAATATCTCTAATAGGTTGTTCAAGTGTATCAAGAATAAAGTCCGGTGATTTTATTTGACTAATTTCATTTTGAATATTATCGGAAAAAGTTTCAAAATATTTATAAGCTCCGTTTACTTCGCCAAAATAGGCAAGTTTTCCGCCCCTATCCAATATTAATATTTTATTGAGCATTTGATATATCAAAGAACTTGGCTGATGTATTACCAAAAAAATTATTTTTCCTTTATAAGCCAAACTGCGAAGTATTTTGATAATATTTTCGGAATCTTTAGAGGACAGACCCGAAGTCGGTTCATCAAGTAATAATATATCGCTGTCAGAAAGCAATTCAAGTCCTATATTTACTCTTTTTCGTTCACCTCCGCTTAATACCTTATTCAAGGGGTCTCCGACTTTCACATCTTTCTTTTCATATAAACCAATATCTCTAAGAACATCATTGACAAGTTTTTTTATGTCTTTGTCCTTACCGGGATAACGTAATTTTGCATTATAATACAAATTTTCAAAAACAGTTAAATTCTCATACAATAAATCATCTTGCGGAACATAACTTAAATATTCACGTATTAAATTTTGGTCTTTAAAAATATCATATTTATCGGCTTTGATATTTCCTTTATCAGGTTTATAAAAACCACTCATCATATTCAACAATGTTGTTTTACCGCAACCGCTGGATCCCATAATTCCTACAAGTTCTCCTCGATTTGCTTTAAATGAAACATTATCAATAGCAACATTGTTATCTGCAAATTTATAAAAAACATTATCTGCATAAATTGAGTTGAATGAATTTTTCCGCTTTTCAAAAGTTTGAGTTTTTTTATTATACGATATTATAAATTTATAAATTTGTATTTTATCGTTGGAAGTAAGTTTAATCTTATCCTTTATAAGGTTATTATTTACATATACAGGAAACGGGCAATTTTTAATATCAAAATAAAAATCATTCTCTTTATATTCGATTATTGATGACCAACTTTTTTCAATATTATCATCTATGTAAATATCATGTTCGTAATTGTTACCGATATTTATAAATTCATTTTCAGAAAGTCTCTTCTCTAATCCTATTCTGAAATTATTTTGAGTTAAAAGGGTTTTAATATTTATTCTTTCCCCCTTATAATAAACATCTGCATTGATATCAACAAAACTTTCTTTTTTAAGTTCTACATTATTAACATAAATACCTTGTCTAATTATCGGAGTTAAAAAACAATTACATTTTTTGGTTTCAAGCTTTAATATTGCATTTTCATTTTGAATATCATTCAATATATAATCATGTTCTTTTTTGTTTATAAAAAAAGTGTGATTTTTAGTTTTAAGCTGTCTGAAATAATATTGTAAATCATGTTTACTTAATTCATAACTATTATTTATTATAATTTGAGAGTCGCCATAAACAGGTATTGTAAAATGCGAACTAATTTTTTTACCGGCAATACTTATGTTATTATTATCATCTTTTTGTAACATAATCAATATTTTACCTATATTGATTATTATTAAATCTAACTTATCATGCTTTACAAACACATCACCCGTTTGAATATTATCTGAAATTACAAGATACCTGTGATTAAATTCTTCATCAAGTTTAAGTTTATCCGAAGAGGAAACGGATATTACATTTATAAAAAAATCAATATCTTTTGTAGTAATATTAAATTTTAACGCAATTTTATCGAGCAAAGTTCTTTCTGTTTCATCTATTTCGTCTGCCGCCATCAATTCGATAAGTTTAAAAATCAATATTATTCTATCATTATGTGATAGTTTTAATATCAATTTTTCAATAACCTCATCTTCATTTATTTTTTCTTTAACTGCCAAATTAAATTCTTTAATTAAAAAATTTGCAAAATCATCAGGATAAAGTGTATGATAATATTTTTTTATATATTCCGCCTCTTCGATGGTAAGTTTGCCGTCTGCCATTGCCATTGTCGCAAATAACTGTACTGTTTCATATATCAAACTTTTTTTGATTAATTCTTCCGGTATATCTTTTTTCATTTTAATAAATTTAAGTTTTAATAACAAAAAGGGCAATTTAGTTCTTAAATTGCCCTTTTTGTTTGAAAATAATGTTATTCATTTTATTTGTTAACTGTTCTATGATTAATCTGCTCCTAAAAGGAGCTATGGAGTAGATTTACCTATAGAACACAAGTACTTCGCATTTAGCCCTACTTGATGATTTGTAATTTTTTACAAGTATTTTACACCTGGTATCACTGGTGTTATAAGTGTTAAAACTAAGTTTAGCCCACTTGTCAGACCCTGTAT
>JAOZMN010000328.1:1776-3660 GCA_029934265.1 Bacteroidales bacterium | reverse complement strand
AAATATATAAATATTTTTCATCAAAAGTGTACTTAGTTTATACCAAAGTTACCCCGTAACAGTTACTTTATATAATTGGTCTTGCTCTACGGCTTCAAATATTCCAATAAAATGTGATATTACCGGACCGACAACCACAACTCTTACCGGCACTGTTACAGGTCCTTTAACAGGAAGTAATGCTTTAAATTATACTTTCCCGGGAACTTTTGATATGATTGATATAGGTACTTATAAACTTCGAGCTTACACAGAGTTTGCCGCAGATGCAAATAATGATAATGATACTTCAGAAGTAAACAGAATTGTAGAACATCTTAAATTTTCAAGTCTTCCTCAATATGAAGATTTTAATGCAGGTATTGGAGACGGCGACTGGGTTGTTAGAAGTTCAACCGCAAACAAAAAATGGACTTGGGGAGCAGTTCCATACCTTGCTGGTTCTGCCGGTAAAGGAAATTCATGGTATATGGAATGGACAGGAGATACATGGCAAGACCTCTATCTTGAAAGTCCGGTTTATGACTTATCCGGTTATAATAATCCTCTAATTTCATTTGAAGCAATGTGGCAACTATCCGGACACCCAACATGGCAATATGTAAGACTTGAATATTCCGTAAACGGAGGCGGTTGGACAATTTTACCCGGTCTTCAACCACGTTGGTATAACAGTACTTATTGGTACGGAACTCAATCAAGCTGGAAGACCTTGATGCACGATTTATGCAATGTAGCCGGTCAATCATGTGTCAGATTCAGATTTCATGCTTATTGTGGTTCTGCCGGAGCAAACGCACGCTTTGCTTTCGATAATTTTGCCATAACCGATACCGAAATTGATGCGGAAATGATGTTTGTAAGAGGTTGTTGGGGCAGTGAATACAGTATGGAGGTAGAAGTTAAAAATAACAATGATTTTATTTGTAAGAATATTATTCTCGGAGCTAATTTAACAGGAGCCGGAATTGGCACAGCAAATGCTTCAAACGCAAGCAATCCAGCCGTACAAGCGTTCGACCATAATACAACTACACTTGGTTGGGCTAACGATAATACTATGCCTACATGGTTACAATATGATTTCGGAGCAGGTAACGAAAAAGCAGTAAAAGCCTATGAAATTTATTGTAGCAGTACACAGTCCAATAGTACGAACAGTGAAAATAGCAACCCTCGTGCATGGACTTTTAAAGGCTCAAATGATGAAATTACATGGACAAGTTTAGACCCCATAGTAGATGGAGCATTAGCTCAAAACAACTCAAAAATATTCACTTTTTCAAATACAACTCTTTACAGATACTATCGTCTTGATATTTCCGGCAACGAATCAGGGACTTATTCAAGAATAACAGAGTTAAACTTATATGATGATGTTTCATTTATTCCTCCACCGATTACCGAAATTGATATTTCATATTCTATTGATGGTGGTGCTGTTACAACAAATCATCTTACCGGACTAAATATTGTCGGAGGAGCGATAGAAACACTCACATTACCGGCTGTTACAATACCGACTGTTGGAAGTTTAATAAAAGTATGGTGCAAAAATCCGAATGCACTGAATGACCAAATGCTTCTAAATGATACTATTGTAAAAGATATGAGTTTGTGGCCAAATTGTAACGACCATTGTAGTAATGCAATAGAACTTGTAGAAGCTACAACAACAGCATCGCAAACCACAAACGCATTTTCCGACCTAACGGAAGACCCTGATTTCTCCGCTTGTGCAGGTGGCACTCCCGTAACTGTTGAGAACTCTGTTTGGTATAAATTTTCAACCGATTGTACAGGAGGAGATGTCAAATTAGAATTTACAAACATTACCTGTCTGCCCTCTGCAACCGGAATACAAGTATCTGTTGATAAATACGA
>JAOZMN010000328.1:0-1766 GCA_029934265.1 Bacteroidales bacterium | reverse complement strand
GAGGAGAGTGTATTCCCTTAAATTACACAAACGAATTTTGTGAAGTTCCCGGAGACCAAAGCGATATAACTTGGGACGGTATAGCCTTACCACCCGAAACAACTTATTATATTACAATTGACGGTGTTGGTGGTAATAATTGTGATTTTGATATAGGACTTTCCGGAAATGTAGCATTCGACCCTGCAAAATCTCTTGCCGGTACTTATGAAATAAATCCGACAAGTACAAAATACCCAAATTTTTCCGCCGCTTTCGATAGTTTAAATATGTATGGAATTAAAGGTCCGGTTATTTTTGAAACGATTGACACTGTTTATATAGAACAGCTTGACCTTGGAAATATTTGCGGTGCTAACGAAATAGACTCGATAGTTTTTACTTCTTATTGTGATGATTGTGCAAGAGCTAAAATACAATTTGACGCAGGAGATTATACTTTTATTTGCGGTGAAGATTTTGCAACTGCACTCGATTTTGACGGTTCTAACGACTACGTTCAGCTTGGAAACCCTGCCGACCTACAAATAACAGGCAGTATGAGCATTGAAATGTGGATAAAACCGGCAAATTTTTCTGCAAGAAGAAACCCTTATGCAAAAGCCTATGGTGGTGAAGGTACAATTACGCAAGAAGTTGATGGTACTCTTAATTATTTTTATGGAACAAGCGGTACTAATGGAGGTAGTTATCAAGGTTTCAATTCGTTAGCTGCCCTTACTACTGGCACATGGCAACATATCGCTATTGTAAGAGACCTTGCAAATATGACTTTAAATTGGTATATTGACGGAGTTTTAACTAATACAGTTGCGGCCACCTATGCAGCAGCAGTTGCCGGAGGAAATAATGCAACAATCGGAGCCGGTTATGTTTCAACTTACGCAGGACAAATTGATGAATTTAGAATTTGGAGCAGTACACGCTCACAAACTGATATTACAGAAAACATGTGCAAAACTTTAACCGGTTCAGAATCCGGACTTACGGCATACTACAAAATGGAAGACGGTTCCGGAAGTGGAACTCTTACCGACATATCCGGAAACGGAAATGCCGGTACTCTTACAAGTATGGATATTAACACCGACTGGGTAACAGGAAATGTAGCAGGAAACACAGCTATTCCCGATGTAAATTTAAGTTACAATAATTATACTCTTAAAATGACCGGCACAAAATATGTAACTTTCGATAGAATAGATTTTGAAGCCCTCGCCCCCGATAATGCAACCGTTATTGATTTGCGAAATACCGAAAACACAGTTTTCAACGATTGTATAATAACAGGCGATGCAACTCAAACCGACGATGATGTTTTACGTTCTTTGGTTTATTCCGAAAATACAGATGTAAACGCCGATAGTTCGGTAGTTTTCACTAATAATGAATTTATTAACGGTAGTTACGGAATTTTCTTGAATAACACTACAAATACAATAGGCACCGATATTGTCGGGAATGTTTTTACAAATCAATCCTATAAAACAATAAGTCTTATAAACCACGAAGCACCACAAATCAGTAATAATGAAATTACTACAAATACAACTCTAAATACTTTTGCAGGAATTTCTTTAACAGATATTACTACTTCACTTCTTGTGAAAAATAATAAAATAACAGCACTTTCCGGTGATGGGAACGGTATTTATTTGAATAATGCAACTGCCGGAGCAGGAACGGAAGGTAATATTTTCAATAATATGATAAGCATAGGAACTGCCGATGCAGATGCGACTTATGGTATTAATATTGAAGGAGCT
>JAOZMN010000327.1 GCA_029934265.1 Bacteroidales bacterium | reverse complement strand
ACATTGAAGAAACTTTTTGAGCAATATCCATTCTTTCTTCAAGTTTTGTATCTACTTGCTCTTTTTTATATTCGGGAAAAAAACAATGATGTACTGATGCCGTCTTATCTTTACCGGTTGCTTTATTCAGGTCGATGTATAACATATCGGCGTAAAATGGAGCTATCGGGGATATTAATTTGGCAACGGTTTCCAAGCAAGTGTATAAAGTTTGAAATGCCGCTATTTTGTCTTGATTGTAATCTTGTCCCCAAAAACGTTTTCTGTTCAGGCGTACGTACCAGTTGCTAAGGTTGTCTGTAACAAAGTTTTGTATTAATCTTCCTGCCTGTGTGGATTCGTAGTTTTTCAAATTGTTATCCACATCTTTTATAAGCGTATTCAGTAATGAAATTATCCATTTGTCGATTTCGGGACGTTCGCTAACGGGTATTTCATTTTCTTTAAATGTAAAATTATCGAGATTTGCGTATAATACAAAAAATGAATATGTATTATAAAGTGTTCCGAAAAATTTACGTTTTACTTCGTCCACTCCGGCGGGGTCGAATTTGAGGTTGTCCCACGGTTGTGCGTTGGTTATCATATACCAACGAAGTGCATCGGAGCCGTATTTTTCGATAACTTCAAAGGGGTCGATTAATGTTTCCGGTTTCGATTTTGACATTTTTAGTCCGTCTTTGTCGAGAACCATTCCGGTAGAGATGATATTTTTGAATGATACCTTATCCATAAGCATTACGGATATTGCATGAAGCGTAAAAAACCAGCCTCTTGTTTGGTCCACGCCTTCGGCGATAAACTCGGCGGGATAGCCTGTTTTTATTTGTTCTTCGGGAGTTTGTCCTTCATTTTTTTCAAAAGGAAAATGACTTTGAGCAAATGGCATTGCTCCGGAATCGAACCAAACATCTATTAAATCCGGTTCACGTTTCATTTTCTTTCCGGACGGTGAAACAAGTATTATATCATCTACATAAGGTCGGTGTAAATCAAATGTTTGATAATTTTCTTTTGTGTTATCTTTAGGCGTAAATTCCGAAAGCGGATTTTTATCCATAAATCCGGCTTTCATGGATTTTTCTATTTCGTTGTAAAGTTCTTCTGCCGAACCGATACAAATTTCTTCTTTTTGGTCTTCTGTTCTCCAAATCGGAAGCGGAGTTCCCCAGTATCGAGAGCGTGTTAGATTCCAGTCTATAAGGTTTTCCAACCATTTTCCGAAACGTCCCTCGCCTGTGCTTTTGGGTTTCCAGTTTATGGTTTTATTGAGTTCGAGAAGACGGTCTTTTACCGCTGTTGTTTTTATAAACCAAGAATCCAAAGGGTAGTAAAGTACCGGTTTGTCGGTTCGCCAACAGTGAGGATAAGAGTGTTCGTGTTTTTCGGTTTTGAAAAGTTTGTTTTCTTTTTTCAGTTTAACAACAATATCAATATCTACGGATTTTTGTTTCGGGTCGATATTCGGGTCAAAACTGTTTTTAACAGGGCGACCACTGAACTCCCCGACTCCTTCGATGAAATATCCTCTCTTATCAACAAGAGTTAATGAACCTATACCATTTTTTTTCGCCACCATAAAATCGTCCGCACCGAAACTCGGAGCTATGTGTACAATTCCTGTACCGTCGGCAGTTGTTACGAAATCGGCAGTTACTACTTTGAAAGCATCGCCGTCTTCCGGTTGTTTGTAGGGTAATAATTGTTCGTATTTTATTCCGGCAAGTGTTTCGCCGGGAAATTTATCTATTATTCTGTAAGGAATGTTTTTGTCTTCGGGATTATAATCTGCAAGATTAAGTTCTGCATTTTCTTTTTTAAAAAGTGAAGAAACTAATTCCGATGCCATTATTATTGTTACCGGCTTTTTTGTATATGGATTAAAGGTTGTAATTAATGAATATTCGATTTTTTTTCCTACGGCAAGTGCGGTATTCGACAATAAAGTCCAAGGAGTTGTTGTCCATGCCAAGAAAAATACTTCAGTAATTGTGTTTTTAAATAAAATTTCGGAATTTTCGTTTTTTATGATTTTAAATTGAGCAATTCCTGTTGTATCTTTAACATCTTTGTAGCAACCGGGCATATTAAGTTCGTGCGAGCTTAAACCTGTACCTGCTGCCGGAGAGTATGGTTGAATTGTATAACCTTTGTACATTAAACCTTTGTTGTATAGTTGTTTAAGTATCCACCATACCGATTCTATATATTTATTATCATAAGTAATATAAGGATTTTCAGTATCGACCCAGTAGCCCATTTTTTCGGTGATATTTTCCCAAATGTCGGTATATTTCATTACTTCTTTCCGACAAGTTTTATTGTAATCTTCTATGGATATTGTTTTTCCGATGTCTTCTTTGGTAATGCCGAGTTTTTTTTCAACGGCAAGTTCAACGGGTAAACCGTGAGTATCCCAGCCGGCTTTTCTGTCCACTTTGTATCCTTGTAAAGTTTTATATCGACAGAAAATATCTTTAAGTGTTCTTGATATTATATGGTGTATTCCGGGAAGTCCGTTTGCAGATGGCGGTCCTTCATAAAAAATAAATTCCGAAGAGTTTTTTCGTTGTTTAAGATTTTCGGCAAATGTATTTTCTTTTTGCCAGCGTTGAAGAATTTCTTTGTTTATTTCCGAGAGGTTTAATTTATTATATTCGGGGAATTTTGACATTTTATTAAAATTTAATTTTGAATAATATTATACTTTACTTTTTGTCTTTATACAAAACCTTGCAAAGGTACTTTAATTGTATAAAAATAAAAAATTAATATTTTAAGTTTTCTGCTTTTGATAAGTAAACAATTACCGAGCCTATCAAAATATCTGCTTTTATTTTTACGGGAATTTTATTTTTGTCGTTAGTAACCCATACAAATATTTCATTATCAATACTAAAAATGGAACCGGCTATTATTTTTGATGAAAATTTTGAGCAATAAATTTCTTCTTCTTTTTCATTTTTGATTGTTTCTTTGCCAAGATATTTTCCGTATAAGTTGTATATTTTTCCGTCAACTATTGCGTTGAATTTTATTTTTTCATTTTTTTTGAGTTCTGAAAAATTAATATTTCGAGCATAATACATCATAGATATAATGTCACGAGTACCGGAAATATATTTTATTGTATCTTTTATTGTTATTGCTTGTTTTGAATTGTATATTTGGGTGTAAATTCTTCTTTTTTCGGAATCAAATTTTATAATATTTGAAACTTTATAATCGCCCTCTTCTGTTTTTCTGATAAAAGTTTTCGGAATAAGTTCTTGATTAGTAAAGGAGTCGTATCTGTCTCGTACTCTGAAAAACCAATCGTATTGCGGGAGTGAATTTCCTGTTGCTATAAAATGAAAACCTGTTTCTTGTTGTAAATTTGCTTTCTTTACTTCAAGTTTGACTTCCGCTGCTTCTGTTTGAACAAATGAAAAACTGTAATAGACTTTATAACTTAATTTTTCTCCGTGTTTGAAACAATTTTCTTGTGATTGAGAAATTTTGAAAAAAAAAAAGAAATATTATCATTATTACATATTGTTTCATTTTCAAGTTGTCTTGTAAAAGTTTTTTTACTTGTGTAAGAGAAATTTCTTTTGCTTTTAATCAATAGATAACGTAAATTAATGGTGACTTTTCAGTAGCTACGGCATTTATGCCGTAGAAA
>JAOZMN010000326.1 GCA_029934265.1 Bacteroidales bacterium | reverse complement strand
AAATAACTTCCGTATCATTTATTTTAATATCCGATTTTACGGAATACAGAATCCCGCTTTCTTTTACAGAAACAGCATTTACACTCGATTTGACGGTACAAAATGAATCTCTAATATTAAAAATGTTAATTATTAACGGTTTGGCTTCAGGAATTTCATTGGAAATTAAAATATCGTCAATAGCCCAAAAACGATTATAGAAAAATCCGGAATTATAGTTCCATTTTATCTTTGCCGTATTTTTACCGGAAAGACTATCGCTCAAATCAGCAAAAAAGATATTCGGATTATTTGTATTTATTTTCCATTGATGTATTTTTGTCCAATTTTCTCCGTTGTCCGTACTGAAAGAAACAGTTGCAGAGCTTTGTTCCATGAGGTCGGCAAAAATATGTTCAAATTTCAGATATACATTTTCGGAGTTTGAAAAATCCAAAGTCGGACTGATTAAATCGGCATTTGCTTTTACAAGTTGTTTACAATCTTGTCCGATACTTGCAAAACCATTATCGGCACTGCTTGTAGCAGTTATTGCAGGACAATTTTTTCCGAAAAGCCAAACTGCTCCGTTTTCGTTGTTATCTATATTTTGCCAACATTTTGTTTGTTCTTCATTACTGAAATCAATAGAGTAGGGGAAGACGTTAATTGTTGTATTCCGGATAGTTGTAAATTGAATTTCATTGCTGTAAGTTGTACCTTGCGGATTTGTAACATACGATTTTACAAAATAAGTTGTATTTGGCTTTAAGTCTGATAATTCCATAGAAAACAAACCTTCTTGTGCGAGTGTATCGAGAGTTTTTGTTATTGAATTTTTATCCGGAATATTCGGATTTTCATTTTCGGAATATACCAAACCCATAGCACTTGTCTCGAAAGCAATATCAATTTCGAGATGAGTTCTTGCGGAGGAAGTCGTGATATTTGAAATTCGTTTAATGCTTGTTTCCGTTTTCGGCATTTCATCTGAAATATAAATATCGTCTATTGCCCAATAGTAGTCGTAGAGCGTGCCGGCAATGTATTCCCATTTGAATTTCACATTGTTTTTTCCTGCAAGTTCCGTACTTAAATTTTGAGCAAACTTATCGGAATTTTCGGTTTGCTCGTACCATTTTTTTATTAATTCCCAAGTTTTGCCGTCATCGGTTGAATAATAGAAACTTGCATCGGCATATAATTTTGTATTCAGAAAATGACTAAACTCGATATAAATTTCGTAATAATCCGAAAAATCGAAATTACAACTTATAAGTCGTGCTGTTTCATGACTTTCCATTCCTTTGCAATCTTTGTCCAAAATTGCAAAACCGTTAAATACTGTTTCCGTGTTTACGATTTGGTCGCAAGGATTGTCAAATTCCCAGACGGTTTCAAATCCGTCTTTATTGAAATTTTCCCAGCAAGTCGGTAAATTTTTATCCGAAAAATTAATAGAGTAGGGGAGAGTCGAAATTTTTTCGCAACTTGTTTTTGCCGAAGTTTCGACAAAAGAACGATATATCTTATCGCCGGAAACAATCCACGCTTTGTAAAAAACTTTTTTTCCTTCTTGGATATTTTTGTGTTCAAAATTGCTTGCATTTCCTTTATATAAAATTATTCCGATATTTTTTATGCTGTCGCCGATATTGTATGAAATGCCCTGCTCCGGCAGGTCTTGTGAATTTGTATAAGACCAAGTTATAAAAATATCGTCTTTGCCTGATTTTTCCCAAGTCAGATTAATTTGATTTGAAGAAACAGCTTGTGCCGAAAAGTTTTTTACCGCTTTTTCCGTTCGTGCGGATTTTGTAATTCCGGGTGTGTATTCATTATTTTTATTTTTCGACCATGCTTTGTAAAAATATCTTGTATCGGTGTATAAATCGGAATGTTTGAAGGACAAATTGCTTCCTGTATATAAAATTTCGCCGCCTTCGGGAAGTTTTTTTCCTTCGGAATAAATTTTTCCGTTTTCCGGAATACCGAATTTGTTTTCAGTATTCCAAGCGATAATAACATCATCGTTTTGAGTATTTTTTTCCCAATTCAAATTAATTTCGTTGTACGATGAGGCTTCGGTTTTAAAATCGACAGGGTCATCAAAATATAGAATTTCAAGATTTGCAATTCTTGTTTCCCAGTCGCCGGATTTTACGATATATTCGGAAGTAAACCAGAAGTTATCCGTTTGAGTATCAACGGACATCATACTGTAATCGCCAAAACGAGAAAAAGCTGTTTGAGAGCCTGTTCCTGCAATTATTTCAGTTTCTTCAAAAGTCATTTCTTTGCGAGTATCCCCCTGCAATCTGCCGGTAAATCGTATGGCCGGATAAGTATTTTTACCGGAAACGGAATATCCCAAAGCTATGTCTCCCTTGCTGTTCATGGCGATACTGCCTTGCCAGCGATTGTCATCGTCCGGAGCATAAGTACCTTCTTGAAAAATTTCCCAACGGCTTCCGTAATTTCGTAATTCGTACCAACGAATACCGGCATGGTCGGTGTCGTCCACATCTATCGTGTGATTGGCAACTATTGATTGATATGTTCCGAAATCTCGAAATTGAGTTCTGTACATCAAAATATCCGACAAAGCGTGCAGTTTTACGGAAGTTTCCGGTTGCGAAATGTTATCGAAAACGGAACTGAAATCAGTGTCGAAAGGAGTCGGTAAAAGTGAATTTATTTGTTTGAAATATGAATTTTCCGGATTTCCCCAATCGACTTTAAACTCCCACATTAAAATTAAGTCTTCGTCCGGAGCGTCTAACCAAGCGTTGTCGCTTATTGCCAAATAATAATTCGGAGTTTCTTTGTCGGGGAAATTTCCGTCGCAATCGGCGGGCATTGCAAAACGCAATCCGGTTGTAGGCAAGTTCGGTATTGCAAAAGAAATCATGCCGACATCGGAAGAGCCGGCAAGCATTTTATCTCTTTCAAAAGCAACTGCATCTTTGCCTTGCCCCTCGCTGTTGAGCGACATATAATAAGCATTGTGCCAAATACCGAATTTTGGATAGTCCGGTATTTTTTTGAAATCGAAAGCGTATCTGTTCCAACCGGAAGTTATCGGATTTTCGC
Organism: Bacteroidales bacterium; assembly: GCA_029934265.1. Taxonomy (GTDB): domain Bacteria; phylum Bacteroidota; class Bacteroidia; order Bacteroidales; family JAADGE01; genus JAOZMN01. Next base: position 596 of record JAOZMN010000326.1, on the reverse strand, counting down.
CTTTTGATACGGCAAGTAAAATATAATACAAACCGTTTTTGCTTTGCGTAACAAAAACCGCAACAAGCCATCTGCCGGCTTGTTCATCGTAAAGCACGACAGGATCAACGTGTGAACTTATGTTCCAATCGCCTTCAAAATCAGACCAAAGAGTAGAATTGTCGGCCGGACCGTACAGGGAATTTCCTGTTTTGTCGAAAATTTCAAAAACACCGTTTGCCATTTGAAAATAATGATTTTTTCCGACATCACCGACAGGGTCGGGCGGTACTTTTGAAGTGTAATTATCGGTATTTATAACTCCTTGAAAATTTATTTCCGGCGATTTGCTTTTTCTTGTCCCGTTTTCGGATTGTATGTTTTCGGCACTTCCTGATTTATTGAAATTATAATCGGGTTTATATTTTTTTCTTTTATCGAATTTATTTTTCTGCTTTTTTTCTTTGTCTGTTGTTCTCGAAATGAAATTTACAATTTTTTTTTCTTTTAATGATATTGAAGTATCAGAAAATTTTGCTTTCCGATAATCGACTTTTTGTGAAAAAAGATTGCTATTCGATAAAATGAAAAAACATAAAACTGCGGTTTTGACAATT
>JAOZMN010000653.1 GCA_029934265.1 Bacteroidales bacterium | reverse complement strand
TAATGGTATTTTATTTTCCATTACATACTGAATTGGTTTTTCATATTTTAAAATGTACGAAAATTTAAAAGATAAAGAAGCATTGAAAATTTTGAATAAATCTTCGGATAATATCTATAAAGCAAAAAAACTTGATAAAAATAATAAAATTGCAGTTGTTTTCTCAAAGGAAAATGAAATTTTAAAATCGGAACTGCATAAAGTTGCCGATAGTATATATAATTCCGAAAATAAACAAAAATCGAAAAAATATTATGCGTATCTCGCTAAGATATACAAAGATACAACTGACAGGTATATCGAATTTTATTTGCCTGAAAGAATAAGCCCTGACAAAGAAATTGTAGGCTTAATGGAAAAAGGAAAAATAAACAGAACAGATGCAAACGGCTTAAAACAAGGCTTATGGAAAAAAGTTTACAAAAATGGAAATACTGCTTACGAAGTTATCTTTAAGGATAATAAACCTGTCGGAAAATATATTCGCTATCATACAAACGGCGAAAAACAAATGGTAATTAATTACGACAATAAAGGAGAACACGGAACTGCCGAAGCTTATGATAATCTTGGAGTTTTGTTGGCAAGAGGTTTTTATAAAGGTAAAGAAAAAGACAGCATTTGGACATATTATTATGCCGGTGATAAAATTATGAGAGTGGAGCAATACAAAAACGACAAACTTAACGGTTATCAAAAAGTTTTTTATCCGAATGGCAGTGCTTACGAAGAAAAAAACTGGAAAAACGGAGTTGAAAACGGAATTTGGAAACAACTCTATCCGGACGGAAGCAAAATGATGACTACATATTTTAAAAACGGAAAAAGAGAAGGTATATTTGTCCGATATTTCAAATCCGGCAGAGTGCAGATAAAAGGAAAATATATTGCCGACAAACAAGAAGGCAAATGGGAATATCTGTTAAAAGAAAACTCGGAAAAAGAAATTATAGAGTATAAAAATGGAGTTGCATTAAATCAGGACGAATTGGACGAAAAAGAATCGGAAGAATACCAAAAAGCT
>JAOZMN010000048.1 GCA_029934265.1 Bacteroidales bacterium | reverse complement strand
ATAAATTTAATGGAATTTGGCAAGAAAATTGTATTAAAATATTATAATTTTTAAAACATAATATGAATCTCACAAGCGTAAGGTTTGTATTACTTTTGTTTGAGTACACTTTGCTTTTTTGGGATTTTGATAAAAATAATAAAAATTCTACACTTTTTTTTTTTATATACATTTTTTTTTTACCTTTACGGTGAAATTATTAAAAAACTATTATTTGTTTAACTTTTAAATTTTAAGATACACATGGGATTTGCAGAAATGACAGAAACAATGGGCTGGAAAAAGTTCATGGCAAAGATTTACGGCTTGGGAGCCGCAGTCGTAATTGTAGGAGCACTTTTTAAACTAACTCACTGGCCGGGTGCAACTGTAATGCTTACAGTTGGTTTAGTGACAGAAGCGTTAATATTTTTCTTTTCGGCTTTTGAGCCGCTCCATGAGGAAATAGATTGGACTTTGGCGTACCCTGAATTAGCAGGACTCGGACATGGTGACGAGATAGATATACCGAAAGAGGATACAAAAAAAATAGCAAAAACATCTGACAGTGAAGCTCTTACTAAATTTAATGCAATGATTGAAAAAGCAGGAGAAACAAATGTTTTCGAGAAATTTGCCGGAGGATTGGAAAATCTTAACGATAAGGTTTCCGGAATGGCTGACATCACTGACGCTACTCTTGCTACAAATCAATATACCGAGAGTATGAAAGGAGCCGCAGAAAATGTTAATTCTGTGAGTTCGTTGGTTACAGAAAGTGTAAATTCTGTTAATTCTTCCGTAGGAGCATTATCGGAAGCATATACAAAATCGGCTGATGCAATCAATTATTCTACTGATAATCTTTCAGATGCCTTTACCGGAGTAACTCAAAAAGTTGCAGCATCAGGTGAAGGTTATACCGAAGCTTACGAGAAACTTACAAATGCGATGAATGTAGATTTGTCAGGTTTGGAAACAGGAAGTAACGAATATAATAAACAAGTTGGAAATCTTAATCAAAATCTTTCAGCACTTAATGCTATTTTCGAGTTGCAACTTAACGAAGCAGACCTTGATAAAATGATGGCAGACTTGCAAGGTTCAGTAGAACATTCTAAAAAATATAATACCGAAATAACTAAACTCGGACAAAAATTAGAGGCTCTGAACAGTGTTTATGGTAATATGCTTACCGCAATGAATGTTAAAATAGACTAACATTTCTAAAATGCAAAGTAAGTATTAATTAATATATTGTTTAATCTATAAATACATTATAAATTATGGGTCATGGTAAACAGTCCCCTAGGGATAAAATGATTGGAATGATGTATCTGGTACTTCTTGCTCTATTAGCGATGAATGTATCAGCTGAAATTCTAAATGCTTTTGTTCTCGTCGATAACAGCTTGAATGTTTCGGGGGATAACATCGACAAAAAAAACAAGGCTATAGGTCAAGCATTCGTAAAAGCTTACGAACTTAATCCTATTTCGGTAAAAGAATGGAAAGATAAGGCTGACGAAACAAGTCGATTATCTGCCGAGTTGGTAGAAACAATCGAAAAATTACAAAAAGAACTTGTAACAGTTGCCGAAGGAGAGGAGGGAGCAGAAGAGTATGAAAAAGAAGGAGCAAAAGCGATACATAAAAAAGATGATAAAGAACCCGGCACAAGACTAATGATCACTCTAAAGAAAGGAGATGCTTTAAAAAAACAAGTAAATGCTTTTAGAGAAAAGATGATTGAACTTGCCGGAGGAGAAGCAAAATCTCCTGCCATTGCATCATCATTAAAATCAAGTTTGAATACTGAGGATGTTTATTCCGAACACGCAGGAACAAAAGTTTCTTGGGAACATTCAAATTTCAGTGAACTTCCTTTGGTTGCTACAATAACAATGCTTTCTAAATTAAAAACAGATATACGAAATGCGGAAGGTGATGTATTAAGTTACTTACAGGGGCGTATAGGTGCGGACGATTTTAAATTTAATAAAATTGAAGCATTTGTTAATGCGACTACAAGTTCGGTGCTTGTAGGAGAAGAGTATAAAGCACAAGTATTTATTGCTGCATCTGATAGTACGCAAGAGCCGGTTATTGTAATGAACGGTGGCGGCAAACTTAAAATTGAAGATGGTAAAGGTATTTATGTAGGTGCTACCGGTGCTCCGGGTATCAAGACATGGGGAGGAGTAGTTAAAATGCTTAATCCTGCAACTAAAGATACTCTTGAATTTCCTTTTGAAAGTAAATATCAAGTATCACCTCCGAGTATGAGTGTATCTCCTACAAAAATGAATGTATTTTACATCGGTGTTGATAATCCTGTAACGATAAGTGCTTCCGGAGTTGCTTCTACTGATGTAACAGCAACCATTTCTTCCGGTTCTATTACAAAAGTAGCCAAGGGTTATAATGTAAAAGTTAAAAGGGTAGGAAAGGTTAAAATAAATGTCAGTGCAAGCGGTAAATCGCTTGGAACAGCAGAATTTCGTTGTAAAAGAGTACCCGATCCCGTTGCTGTTGTAGGTAGTGGTAAAAACAGAAAGGGCGGTCTTATTTCCGGAGGAACTCTCGGTAAAATGTCTGTACGTGCAGATATGGAAAACTTTGATTTTGACCTTAAATTTCGAGTAAAAGGTTTTAAAGTATCTGCTACAATCGGAGGTTTTGTTGAAGAAGCTGACTCTCGAAGCGGAAAATTTACTCCGCAACAGAGACAAATTATTTCAAAAGCAAAAAGAGGTTCTAAAATAATAATTGAAGATGTAAAAGCACAAGGACCTGACGGTTCTACAAGGAAACTTAATGCGATTATCTTTAAATTACAATAAGAATCGGTTTTATAATACTATTAATCGCAAATACCTTCATGGGTGTTTGCGATTATTTTTACAAGAATTTTATTGGACTTACGGGATTTGTCGTAAAAAATCTTTTTATGTAGGATTTAATGCTTGGTTTGTTCAATTTATTTTACTTTTGTAAAACAAATTGGTATGTTATAGCGTTATATTAGCATATAAAATTAACTTATGCAAGGTCGATTTTGCATTACGAGTTGAATTTAGGACAATTTATTATTACATTTTTATTTGTGAAAAAATTAAAACTATGAAAAAAATAACTTTGTTACTTGCGGGTCTGTTTTTTATGCTTTCGACACCCGACGATTTACAAGCACAAGTGCTTAGTGGTGTATATATACCTCATAACACTTCCGAAAGAAAGCCGATTCCTTATCAATATTTGCGAGAAGCAGATGTAATGTGGTCGAAAATAATTTGGCGACGTATAAATCTGACGGAAAAAATGAATTTACCTTTATATTTTCCGACAGAAGAAATGGACGGACGAAAAAGTTTGGTACAACTTATAATGTGGGGTATCAAAAATAAAAGTTTGACAGCTTTTGTAGGTGATGAATTTTCTTCACAACTTACATTAAGTAAAATTGACGACAAACTTGGTGCTACTATTGATACGACTTATGATATAGACCCTGATACAGGTGAACAAATAACAATTATAGACAAGAAGCAAGCAGATCTGCGTGAAATAAAAGAACTTCTTATAAAAGAAATGTGGTTTTTCGATAAACAACGTTCGGTTATGGAGGTACGTGTTATTGGACTTGCCCCTATCAGGGTGTATTACAGAGCAGATGATTTAGAGCAGTCGTCAGCGAGACATGCACGTTTATTTTGGATTTATTATCCGGAAGCCAGAAATATATTTGCCAACCAACCTGTGTATAATCCTCAAAATCAAGCAGAAGAAAAAACATTTGATGACATTTTCTTCAAAAGATTGTTTTCAGGATATGTTTTTAGAGAATCTAATGTTTACAATAATCGTATGGTAAGTGAATATACTACAGGATTAGAAGTACTATTAGAGTCAGAAAGAATTAAAGATAAAATATTTAATTTCGAACATGATTTGTGGGAATTTTAACGAAGATATTTCACTTATTATTTGAAATTAAAAAAGCAACTTAAATTATTTAAGTTGCTTTTTTAATTTATTTATAATCTGATTGTAAATTTTATTTTTTCTTATATAATCCCTTTTGTAGAGAGTATTTTATTTCCGGATATTTCTACAGCTTGCTTTATGGCTTTCCCGAAAGATTTAAAAACAGCTTCAATTTTATGATGTTCATTTTCGCCTGATACTGTAATGTTAAGATTACATTCCGCATTATCCGAAAATGACTTGAAAAAATGTAAGAACATCTCGGTAGGCATATCTCCGACTTTTTCTCTTTTAAAATAGGCATTCCAAACAAGCCATGCACGACCTGAAAAATCTATTGCTGTTTGTGCCAACGATTCGTCCATCGGCAGAGTAAAAAAACCGTAACGATTAATCCCTCTTTTATCAGAAAGCGATTTTTTGAATGCTTGTCCGAGAACAATACCGACATCTTCAATAAGGTGATGTTCATCAACTTCCAAGTCTCCTTTTGCTTTTATTTTTAAATCAATAGAACCGTGCTTTGCAATTTGTTCGAGCATGTGGTCGAAAAAATGTAAACCGGTATTAATATCCGCTTGACCATCTCCGTCCGGATTAATTTCTATATAAACTTCTGTTTCATTTGTTTTACGATAAACTTCAACGTTCCGAGTTGGAGTATTTAAAAATTTATAAATTTCATTCCAATTCGAAGTAATTAAAGCACAATATTTTCTTAAATTTCTTTTATCTAATTCCGTTTCATCGCTGAAACCTGTAATAAAAATTGCTTTACAATTAAGATTTTTTGCAAGTTCTACGTCCGACCACCTGTCGCCTATTACAAAAGAATTTTCAAGGTCATATTCTTGCGAGAAATATTTTGTAAGTAGTCCTGTTTCAGGTTTTCTTGTAGGTGAATTTTCTTTTGGAAATGAACGGTCTATGTGAATATCTTCAAAAACGACTCCTTCATCTTTAAGAGTTTCAACAATAAAATTTTGAACAGGGAAAAATGTATTTTCAGGGAAAACATCAGTACCCAAACCGTCCTGATTGGAAATCATTACATTGGTAAAATCACATTTTTTTGCTATTTCTGATAAATTTGTAATTACTCCCGGCAAAAATTGTAATTTTTCAAAACTATCTATTTGTTCGTCTTCCGGCTCTTTGATAATTGTTCCGTCCCTGTCAATAAAAAGTATTTTTTTCATAAAAAATGAGCTTGAAAATTTTAATATTTTTTTAATACTTCTATTAATTTTTTGTTTTCAAGTTCAGTACCGACTGTTATTCTCAAACAATTTTCGCAGTTTGTCAGATTAGTTCGATTACGAACAACTATTTCGTTTTTAATCAGATACTTATAAATATCATCGGCATCTGTTGTTTTTACGAGTATAAAATTTGCTTGAGTAGGGTGTATTTCTACAACTGCATCTAAACGAGAAAGTTCGGCTGAAAGCATTTTTCTTCGGAAAACAATTTGTCGGACAAGTTTGTTTTTTACTTCAATATTTTCAAGAGCTTCTATTGCAATCTTTTGTGTGTATCCGCTTACATTATACGGAGGTTTTATTTTATTGAGAATGCTTATGATATTCTTATCCGCATAAGCAATACCAAGTCGTAAACTTGGCAATCCCCATGCTTTTGAAAATGTTTGAAGTACTATTAAGTTCGGTATTTTACTGATTTTGTTTGTCCACGATTGAGTTTTGGCAAAATCTATATATGCTTCATCGAGGACAACAATTCCGTTAAAATTTTTAATAAGTTCTTTAATTTTTTGTTCATCGGCAATGTTACCGGAAGGATTGTTCGGCGAGCATATAAAAAGAAGTTTTGTTTTCTCGGAAATAGCATCCTGTACCGCTTCTATGTCAATTTCAAAATGTTCCGTAAGCGGAATTTTGTTTACTGATACATTATTTACTGCTGCCGTTACTTCGTACATTCCGTAAGTCGGTGGCATGATTAATATTTCGTCCTCTCCGGGTTCGACAAAAGCTCTTATTATCAAGTCAATGATTTCATCACTTCCGTTACCGAGAAAAATTTTCTTTTTGCTTATTTTTTTAAGCTCCGTTATTTTTTCCTTCAAAGCGTCTTGATGAGGGTCGGGATAGCGATTAAATTTTCCCGATGAAACAACCGAACCGATTGAATTTTCGTTAGCATCAAGGAAAATTTTTGCTTCTCCGTTAAATTCATCTCTTGCAGAGCTGTAAGGCTCTACGTTTGCAATGTGTTTTCTTACAATTTTTTCTAAATCGAACATTAAATTAAGTTAGTGTTTATAAAGTAGTTGTTATAAATATGGTTTTTGAAATTTTATTTTCGGAGCTGATTATTAAAGGTCTTTAAGTCTGACGGAAACAGCATTTTTATGTCCTTGTAAAAATTCGGCTTCAGCCATAAGTTCTATTGTTTTTCCTATTTCTTGCAGACCTTTTTTTGTTATTTTCTGTAAAGTTACGGTTTTTATGAAAGAAGACAAAGAAACTCCGCTGTATGATTTTGCATAAGCTCCTGTCGGGAGTGTGTGATTTGTTCCGGAAGCATAATCTCCGGCACTTTCCGGAGTATAATTTCCGAGAAATATCGAACCTGTATTTTTTATTTTTTCGGAATATTTTTCCGGATTTTCAACAGAAATTATAAGATGTTCGGGAGCATATTCGTTTACAAAGTTATAACTATCTTTCGGATTATCGAAAATTATTGCTTTGCTGTTGCTTAAAGCTGTTTTTGCAATTTCTTTTCTCGGTAATTTTTCTAATTGAGCATCTGTTTTTTTAAGTATTTCATCTACAAGTTTTTCTGAATTGCAAATTAATATTACTTGGCTGTCGGTATCATGTTCGGCTTGCGAAAGTAAATCAGCGGCTACAAATTCAGTATTTGCCGTATCGTCCGCAACCACAAGTACTTCCGACGGACCTGCCGGCATATCTATTGCTATATTTTGTGTACTGACAATCATTTTTGCGGTTGTAACATATTTATTACCGGGACCGAATATTTTGTAAACTTTAGGAATTGTTTCAGTTCCGTAAGCCATTGCTGCAATAGCCTGTGAACCTCCAACTTTATAAATTTTTGCTATTCCTGAAATTTTTGCTGAAAATAAAATTGCAGGGTGTATTTTTCCCTCTTTATTAGGAGGTGTACACATAACAATTTCTTCACACCCGGCAATTTTCGCCGGAATGGCAAGCATTAAAACTGTAGAAAGCAATGGAGCAGTACCTCCCGGCACATATAAACCAACTTTTTGTACAGGAATATTTTTCAAAGTACATATAACACCGGGCATTGTTTCGATAGTTTTATCCGGTATGATTTGCATTTCATGAAATTTTGAAATATTATCATGTGCCGTTCGTATCGCTTTTTTTAAGTCATCTGCAATTTGAAATTCCGATTCTTCGATTTCCGAATCCGAGACTTCTATATTTTCTCCTTCGTAATTATCGAAAAGTTTAGAATAATATTTTAATTTGTCGTCTCCGTGCAATTTAATGTCTTCAAGTACCTTATCTACATTTTTTCGTATTTCGGATAAGTCGCTGAAAGGACGACGACATATTTCATTCCAAATTTCCCTTTTAGGATTTATATACTTTTTCATCTGTTTATAATTTGTAACACCCTGAAAATAAGCACTCAAAATATAATTATTTTCTTGAGTGTTAGTATTTAATTTTAAATCCCACAATGTGGGTTTCATCTGTTTGTAATTATTTGTTTATTTATTACTTGACTGTTTAATAAGCAGATAGTTCTTTTATTTTTAAACAAAACAGACCTTATTATTTCTGATTTCTTTTTTCCAAAACAGCAACAACATCTTCTAATTTTTTATTTTTTTGAACAAGTAAAACAAGGGTATGATAAAATAAATCTGCGGCTTCGTTCAGGAATAAATCATCGTTGTTGTCTTTTGCTTCAATAACGAGTTCTACGGCTTCTTCGCCTACTTTCTGAGCAATTTTATTGATGCCTTTAGAAAAAAGATGCTTTGTATATGAGCCTTCAATCGGATTTTCTTTGCGGTCAATTATAACTTTTTCGAGTTCGTAAAGAAAATCTGTACCCGAATTTGTTTCTTCAAAACAAGTATCGCTTCCTGTATGACAAACCGGCCCGACCGGATTAACTTTTATCAGTAAAGTATCATTATCGCAATCGACAATAATTTCTTTGACAAACAAAAAATTTCCGGAAGTTTCACCTTTTGTCCACAGACGTTTTTTTGTTCTGCTGAAAAAAGTTACTTTATTTTCCTGCTTTGTTTTTTCAAAAGCCTCTTGGTTCATATAGCCCAGCATTAAAACTTTGTTTGTTCTGCTGTCCTGAATTACAGCCGGAATAAGTCCGTCAGGGTTTTTATTGAAATCTAAATTCATATATATATATAATTACTGAATGATAGAATATAAAAGTGTAAAGTTTTTATGAAAAATGCCGGTTATTTATTTTCTTTTTTAATACCGAATTTATTTTTTAAATTTTTATATCCTGTAAGTTCGCACTTAACAGAGCCGACCGGTACTTTTATTTTTATTCTCACCGGAACAAAATTCCCGTCGTTTGTAAACCAAACCTGCATATCTTTTTCCTTCTCGAACGGACTGTCTTTGTCGATAACCGGTGCAAATTTCAGGCATTCAAATTTACCGAATTCTGTTTTAAATTTTTCTTTCTTGACAAATTTTATTTTGATTATAAAAATTTCATCGTCAAAAAAAGTCGTTAGATTTATGACTTCTCCTTTTACAAGTTCTTTTTTAGCGAAAATATAACGTCTTGCAAAATAAAAAGCCGATAAAATATCTTGTATTCCCGCCGGTACCTTTCTGTTTCCGGAAGCAAGACTTATAACTATATTATTTTTCCGATTAAACAAAAGTTCGTTATATTTCCTGTAAGCCTCTTCCCTGATGTCTCTTGTTGCTTTTATCGGAAGCCCTGTTTCTATATTTATGTAACTTTCGTATTTGTCCCATACTGTAAACATCTTAGCAGCAAGCCCTTGCGTAGTAGCAACAGCTTTTACGTGATAAAACCAATCATACCCGAGTTGTTCCACTCCTGTAGTTAATTCCGCCTGTCCTCCCGAAATTATGCCGTAACTGACATCATATTTAAGATATTCTCCCGATTGAAATGCGGTATTAAAATCCGGAGGTGTATTTTTTATTTCGGAAATTGTATCAACAGTATTTTTTTCGATAATCGTATCGCCGGTTTGTGCATTAATTTTATTAAATGCAAAAATAACCAATAACATACATACAATTATTTTAAATTGTTTCATGTGTTTATGTTTTGAAATTATGAAGTTATATCATTGAAACATTATCAAGTCAAACAAAAAAACAAAAGTACAATATTCAAACGTAAATTAATAATATTTATGATAAAGTATTTTATATTTGCACCCCAAAAAAAGAAAAATGGCTAATAGAAAAATATTTTTAATTCTTGTAACAATAATATTGTTATCCTCTTGTAAGCAGATAGATTTAACTTTGCCGCTTGTTGCAAAAGAATTGGCATCGGAATATCAAAAAAAGAAGATGCGTTCAAATCGACGGTATAAGTATAAAGAAATTATCGTAGAGGGTAAAATGAATACTTTTTATGAAAACGATGAAAATAAATTAGTGATAATTCTGGGCAATAAAAATGCAAAATATGCAATAAGTTGTACAATGAAAAAAGAAAGTTCTGTATTGAAACGCCCTTTGGTGCAAAATGAAATTCTAAAAATTAAAGGTATTTGCATAGGAATATACGGACACGTTGAACTTAAAGAATGCGATTTTGTAAAGTAAAGTATGCAATTTTCAATGTTTTGTTGCTTTTTGTAGAGTTTTTAAGTTTTTTTGTAAAATAGATACAATAAAAGTCTTTAATAAAAATGAATTTTTCTACCTTTGCATGAAAATCAAATTTTTATACTTTTTAAAATAAATATTTTATGATGCAAAGTAGTAAAAAGATAAAAACTGCATTAATTTCAGTTTTTAGTAAAGAAAATTTAGATAAAATACTTGAAAAATTAGCCGGTCTTGATATTAAAATAATATCTACCGGAGGAACAAGAAATTATATTCGAGAACAAGGTTACGAAGTCGATTCAGTCGAAAAAGTTACAGATTATCCTTCAATACTCGGAGGCAGAGTGAAAACATTGCACCCCAAAATATTCGGAGGTATTCTTTCCCGACGAGAAAATACCGGAGACATCGCACAAATTGAAGAATACGGTATTCCTGAAATAGATTTGGTAATTGTCGATTTATATCCTTTTGAAGAAACTGTAAAGTCAGGAGCTGAAGAACAAAAAATCATCGAAAAAATAGACATTGGAGGTATTTCATTAATAAGAGCTGCCGCCAAAAACTATAATGACGTACTTGTAGTATCGTCGCAAGAACAATACAAAGAATTTGACAGTTTACTCGAAGAAAAATCCGGAGAAACATCACTTGAAGACCGCAAACGTTTTGCTGCCTATGCTTTCGGAGTTTCTTCTCATTATGATACTCAAATCTTTAATTATTTTAATAAAGATATAAATATTGATTCTTTCCGATACAGTCAAAATAATTCAAAAGCCCTGAGGTACGGAGAAAATCCTCATCAAAAAGCAAATTTTTTCGGAAATTTAGATGATATATTCGAGCAACTGCACGGAAAAGAAATTTCATATAATAATCTTCTTGATATTGATGCCGCTACCGGTTTAATTTCAGAATTTGATGAAACCGCTTTTGTAGTTATGAAACATAACAACGCTTGTGGTATTGCTTTGCGAGAAAACTTGACCGAAGCGTGGAAAGCCGCACTTGCCGGCGACCCTGTTTCAGCTTTCGGAGGAGTTTTGATAACCAACAAAGAAGTAGATAAAAATACGGCAGAAGAAATAAATAAAATATTTTTTGAAGTAATAATTGCACCTTCATATAACGTTGAAGCACTTGAAATTTTAAAACAAAAGAAAAACAGAATAATACTTATTCAAAAACAAAAAGTAAACAGCAACAAACAATTCAGGACTTCACTGAACGGTATTTTAGTTCAGGATAAAGACATAAAATCGAGTGTTCCGGAAGATTTAAAATTCGTAACAGACCGAAAACCCGACCAAGGTACAATTTCGGAACTTATTTTTGCCGAAAAAATAGTAAAACATACAAAATCGAATGCAATAGTACTCACTAAAAACAAACAACTATGTGCAAGCGGAGTAGGGCAAACTTCGAGAGTTGATGCACTTAAACAAGCAATAAGCAAAGCCGAATATTTTAATTTCGACCTCGGAAATGCAGTAATGGCATCTGACGCTTTTTTCCCTTTTGCAGATTCCGTAGAATTGGCAAACAAAGCGGGAATAACAGCAGTAATTCAGCCCGGAGGTTCCATTAAAGACAAAGATTCTATTAAATATTGCGATAATAATAATATGACAATGGTATTTACCGGCACAAGACATTTTAAACATTAATTAATAATTCAGGGAACTGATAACTGACAATAAATAATGGGATTATTTAATTTTTTTACAAAAGAATTAGCCATCGACCTCGGAACGGCTAATACAATAATTATTCAGGACGACAAAATAGTTGTAGATGAACCTTCAATAATAGCAATCGACCAAACTACGGATAAGATGATTGCCATCGGCATGAAAGCACGCCAAATGCAAGGTAAAACTCACGAAAACATCAAAACCATCAGACCTCTCCGAGACGGTGTAATTGCCGACTTCCAAGCCGCCGAGCTTATGATTAGAGGAATGATAAAAATGGGAACATCAAAAAGCAGGTTTTTTTCACCTTCATTGAAAATGGTAGTCTGCATTCCTTCCGGCAGTACAGAAGTTGAAGTTCGTGCCGTAAGAGACTCCACCGAACACGCCGGAGCAAGAGAGGTTTACATGATTTACGAACCAATGGCTGCCGCTATCGGTATAGGTATTGATGTCGAGGCACCGGAAGGAAGCATGGTTATAGACATCGGAGGAGGCACAACCGAAATTGCGGTTATTTCACTTGGTGGAATTGTCAGCAATCGCTCAATAAGAATAGCAGGTGATGATTTTACCTTTGATATTCAGGAATATATGAAGCATCAACATAATATCAAAATAGGAGAACGAACAGCAGAAGCAATAAAAATAAATGTAGGTTCGGCACTTCCCGACCTTGAAGACCCGCCTAAAGATTTTGTAGTAAGAGGTCCGCATCAAATGACGGCTTTACCTGTTGAAATTCCTGTTTCATATCAAGAAATTGCACATTGTCTCGACAAATCGGTTGCAAAAATAGAAGCAGCTATTTTAAGCGTACTGGAACAAACTCCTCCTGAATTGTACGCCGATATTTACAGAAACGGAATTTTTCTTGCCGGAGGAGGTGCTTTGTTAAGAGGCTTAGACAGAAGGCTTACCGACAAAACAAATATACCCGTTCATATAGCCGAAGACCCCCTGCACGCCGTAGCAAGAGGAACCGGTATTGCATTGAAAAACGTAAATAAATTTCAATTTTTATTAAGATAAGAATAAAATATTTTTCAAAATGAAACCCTCATGGAGGGCTTTAATAATCCGATGCCAAAAAGAAAAGAATATAACTAATTAATTTTTAACTACTTAGACTGATTATATACGAATGAAAAATCTTATACGGTTTATCATTAACAATCATCTTTTTTTATTATTCCTTCTGTTTGAAACACTGACGATTACACTGACAATTAAAAACAGTGCCGTTAAAAGAAAAACAGTTATAACTTCGGCTAACTATATTTCAGGTTTTTTTTACGAAAAAATCAGTAATTACAGAAGTTATTTTAATCTGAAAAATCAGAATGAAAAACTGCAAAAAGAAATTTCACAATTAAGAAATATCTCCAAAAAATCGTTTTACGGTGATTCCCAAAAATTCAAATTTGTGGAAGATGATATCATCGGAAGAAAATATCTGTTCAAAACAGCGGAAGTAATAAAAAACACACTTTATAAAAATAATTTTATCACTCTCGACAAAGGTTCAAAAAACGGAATTCACAGCAATATGGTTGTTGTTTCGTCCGAAGGAATCGTTGGCATTATTTCAAATGTAAGTAAAAATTATTCCACAGCAATTTCCATTCTTAATACCAAACTTGGAGTAAGCGGCAGATTGAAAAAAAATAATTATTTCGGTTCGGTAGCATGGGCGGGAACAAATTATCGGTATGCAACCCTGAAAGAAATACCGAATCATATACAAATTTCAATAGGTGATACGGTTGTTACAAGTGGATATTCAGCACTCTTCCCCGCAGATATTCCGATAGGAACCGTTGCAGACGTAAGTCGAAAAGGGAAAGATAATTTTCTGAATATAAAAATAAAACTTTCCGTCGATTTTAAAAATCTCAGATATGTTTATATAGTCGAAAACTTGA
>JAOZMN010000325.1 GCA_029934265.1 Bacteroidales bacterium | reverse complement strand
AATTCAGCGGCCAAAACAGCTCCAAGAGCAAATCCTGTTCTGCTTTTTGCTTGATGTTTTATTTCGATATTGTCAATATCCGATGTGTAGGAAATAATATGAGTTCCCGGAACTTTCCCTTCTCGTAAAGATTTTATTGCAATACTTTGTTCGTTTTCGGCATTTTCTTTGCTCCATTTTTGCTTTCCCGAAAAATTTTCGATAATTCCTTCGGCAAGTGTAATTGCGGTTCCGCTTGGTGCATCAAGTTTTTCGGTATGATGAATTTCTGTTATTCCTACATCGTAGTTTTCTGTTTTATTCATCATTTTTGCAAGTTCTTCGTTAAGTTTGAAAAACAAATTTACTCCCAAGCTGAAATTTGAAGCGTAAAAAAAACTTTTCCCTTCAACTCTGCACAAATTTTGAATTTCGGATAACTTCTCCAACCAACCTGTAGTGCCGGAAACAACAGGTAAACCGACTTCAAAACATTTTATAAAATTATTGTAAGCCGATTCCGGTTGCGAAAATTCTATTGCCACATCGCATTTTTTAAGATTTTCGACAGTGAAATCGGAAATATTATTTTTATCGAATTTGTATAATATTTCATGATTTCTTTCTAAGGCAATTTTTTCAATTTCTTTACCCATTTTTCCGTATCCGATAATTGCTGTTTTCATCTGTTTATAATTTGTAACACTTTGAAAATAAGTACTCATAATATAATCATCTTCTTGGGTGTTAAGATTTAATTTTAAATCCCACAATGTGGGTTTCATATTTTTAAATTTTGAAGTAAATAACTGTAGATAAGACATCTATATTTGTCCATTGTTATTTGTTCATTGTAAATTGTTCATTGCTTAATTATCGTGCCAATTTTTTTGTTTTTTATATTCCAAACCTTGAAATACAGACGATTTTATATTGATACGAAAATTATAACTTCTGAGAGTACCGAAAGGAACTACAAAGAAAGTCATTTCCCAACAATGCAAATCACGATGAATATTTATAGATGAATAAGTAATTTTTTTCACGACAAAATCATAATCCGCTCGTGCGGATATTTTCCACTTGTCCGTAAGGCTGAAATGTCCGTCAAGTCCGAGAGTTTGAGTAATATCACCTTCAAATTTTTGCAAGTCGGTTTTAAATCGTTTTTTGTAATTTATGTTATATTTTATCTTAAAATCCCAAGGAATAACACAATCGTTATATGCAATTTCAGGATACGGATAGTAATTTGTTACAGGTGAAACTTCTTTTTTTGAATTTTCTTTTTTGAATTTATCTCTATTCAGCGAACCGCTCAAACTTATTTTTCCAGTATTGAACCGAGCTATTTTTCCATTTTCTTTCAATTCAAAAGTGTTAATTCTTTTTCCGAGCGAATCCAAAATATAAGGGTCGAAGTTTGCACCGAAATTTACCGTTATTTGGTCAAATAATCGTGTACCTCCTGACATGGTTATGTTTGCCCACCTCAAGGAATCAGCCGCAATATTGTAATTTGTACTGAAATTTAAAGTTTCGAGAAGTTTTACTTTTTTATCTTCCGGGAGTGAATCATTCCTGCTTTTAACTTTCATTTCAAAATTATTTCCCAAACGGAAACCTACCGAGCCTGATTTTCCTGTCGGCGGTTTTCCGTAAATACCGGTATCATAAAATGAATATTTTTGAGTAAAAGTTGTATCACCCGGAACGTAGTCGTAATAATTCCATTTTTTTTCGGAAAAATCGGGTCGCCAATTTAGTGAAATTCCCGGTGATACTACGTGCCGTATTTTTGTAACCGGACCTTTTGAAAAATTGTAAAAACCATACATTTTTGTAGCAAAAGGCACCGAAAAACTAAAATCAAAAGGAGCTTTAAGTCCCGAAAGCGTATCGGTAAGTACTATACTTTTGAAACCTCCGGAAACAGTATCTAATTCAAAACCTTCTTTTTTCTCGATATAATCAAAATAAGCCCTTCCGTTGAATCTTGCCGAAGGAGTTACATTTACAAATTTCAAGATTTTCAAACTTGTACTTACAGGTACATCATATTTTAGTCCGTTACGCATTTGCGAAAATGATTCTGTTTCAAAAAGAAGAGAGTCGTAAGTGTTCAAAGTGTTTTTGAATGAAGTATTTACGGTATATCCTATTTTCTCGTACCATTTTGATTTTCCTGCTCCACTTTTTCTTTTGAAAGGAAATTGCCTGTTTACATTGAATGCTAAAGTCGGCATATTCAAATCTACGGTTTTTTCGCTTGTGTTTTGCGTACCGTTCATATTTGCCGAAAAATTAAACGGTTTTCCCGGCCATGTTTTTCTGTATGAAATGCTTGAAGAGGTTGTGTTTTTGGCAAACTGGTCGATGGTTACGGCATTTACTTCGTTGTGCTTAGACGAACCGAAATCAAGTTGCATACTGAAATTACTTGTCGGATTTGCTTTTGAATCCTGTGTGTATTGTGAAGCGACCCAAAAAGTAGAGCTGTTGCTGTAACCCTCTATTCCCTTTTCTCCGAAAATATTTTTATTATATTTCAAATCAAAATTACCGCTGTATTTGTATCGTTTTTTGAAATTCGAGTGCATACCTAAGCCCCAACCGCCTTGCGTATAAATTTCACCGGTAAGAGCTGCGTCGAGATAATCATTTATAGCCCAGTAATATCCACCGTCTTGAAGGAAAAAACCTCTCCGCTGTTCTTCTCCGTATTTCGGAATAAGTATTCCTGTTTTTCGATTGTCTTGATTCGGTATAAGTCCGAACGGAAGAATAATAGGCAAAGGTACATCTGCAATGACAAAATACATCGGTCCGGAAACAATTTTTTCGCCCGGGATTATCTTTGCCTTAGTCAGCTCGATATAAAAATGAGGGTGGTCTAAATCGCAAGTGGTATATTTTCCGTCGAAAATGTGTATATGTTTATTTGCATGAAGTTTTTGAGTAGCACCGTGAATATATCCACCTGATTCTTCCGTAATCACATCTGTAATAATACCTTCGCTTGTTTTGAAACTGTATTTTAAGGTGCCGGCTTTAAATTCCTTTCCACCTTGCACAATTTCCGGACGACCGGTTTCTTGTCCGGTAGTGTCAGTTACGCCGGAAGCAAAAAGGGTACTTTTATCCATGTCGATAGTTATATAATCGGCATCGAGTATCATTTCCGGATTTTCGATATGCCCTGAACCGTGAATGTAAACTTTTTGATTTTCTAAATCTATAAGCATCGAATCGGTGGCGGAATATGCAATACTGTCTTCTATTGCGTCCGGAGAAAATTTCAAGGTCGTATTTGTACTGTCATTTACAATAGTATCGGCGGGCGAAATTTCCGTATTGTTATTTATAAAAATACTGTCTTTAATTGCCGTTGTATCCGGTTGCGAAAAACTTACACCGCAAGAGATAACAAAAAAGACAAGTAAAGTGAACTTTTTTATATAAAAAATATCTTTATTGAATAATATTATTCTATTTTTGTGAAACAAGATTGTTTTAATTATTTAATTAATGGTGTAATGATATAATGATGTAATGGTATAATTGAATATTTTGCTTTCTCCTGATTTATAGTTTTTTATAAATATTATAGAGTTCGGTCTAAAAAGACCATTAGGGTTTGATTTGACAAAAATTAACAAATCTAAATATTTAATTTACAGCATTTTACTTAAAACCCTAA
>JAOZMN010000324.1 GCA_029934265.1 Bacteroidales bacterium | reverse complement strand
TGAACTATGGATTTATAAATATCAGCTTCTCCTCTCTTTGCTTCCGCCCAAAATAATGAAACAGTTTCAAATAATTGATTTACGGTTGGCAAACTGACACAAAAATCAATATTTCCTATTTCTTTGGTGCTGTCAAAAGTGCTGAAATAATCTTCTGCTATTTTGTTTTTTAATTCGCCTTCTCTTATATTTTTATAGGACATTGTTTTTTATCTTTTGATTAACCGTGAAAATCAGACTGTTTCGATACGCAAATGTAATTACTTTTTCAGTTACGGAAAATATTTATCGTAAAAATTAGTTTTAAGTTAATATTTATTCGATATATAACTTAATTTTATACATTTGTTTCGTAAAATAAATTTGAAATTTAACTCAATGAATTTAAGTATAATAATTCCTTTATACAATGAAGAAAAACTTATATCCGAACTTTTGGATAAGTTATTTAGATTACAATTTCCCGATTTTGTTGTAAGCAAAGAAATTATTATAGTTGATGATTGCTCGGCAGATAATTCCTTCAAAGTTGTTACGGAATATTCAAAAAAAAAGAAAAATATAAAAGTTTTTAAGCATGAAATTAATAGAGGGAAAGGTGCATCGGTACGAACGGGAATAGAAAATGCCGTCGGAGATGTTTTTTTGGTGCAAGATGCTGATTTAGAGCTTGCTCCGAATGATATTCCAAGCCTTCTGAATGCTATGTACGATTTAAAAATCGGTTTTGTAAACGGCTCTCGATATTTACCGGGAGTAGTAAGACCGCTTTCTTCTTTTGTCAGATATATTGCAAATAAAATTTTTACGCTACTTGCTTCTTCGGTAATGAATATCAGAATAACAGATTTGGCTTGCGGTTACAAGCTCATAAGCAGAGAGTTGTACGAACAAATTGTTCTTAAAGAAAATCGTTTTGGTTTTGAAGCCGAATTATTTATAAAAGCCGTGAAAATTAAAAAATATAATATCACGGAAGTCCCTGTTAATTATTTTCCGAGAAGTGTAAAACAAGGTAAAAAATTGACAAATATAGACGGCATCAGAATTTTATGGGTAATATTAAAATACGGTTTTTTCTCTCGATAATGACAATAAACAAATTAAAAAAAATAAGCGTAAGTTATTTATCAATATTGTTGATAATATTTGTTATTCTTTATATAGATTTCAATAAAAGTCTGTGGAATAAAAAAAACGATGTAATAGAATGGGACGTTATCTCTTATTATGAATATCTTCCGGCGTTTTTTATTTACGATGATATTACATTAAAATTTAAAGATAATTTACCTTCCGACAGTGAAGCAATAATCTGGGGCGATAAATTAGAAACCGGTAATTATGTTGTCAAAACGACTATGGGATTGTCGTTTATGTATATGCCTTTCTTTTTGGCAGCTGATTTGTCGGCTGAAAAAGCGGGATACAAAAAAGACGGTTACAGTCCGCCCTACAAATTTGCACTTATCATAAGTTCTTGTTTTTATTTGCTTATTTCACTGCTTTTTCTGCGGAAAATTTTACTTGAAAAGTTTAACGAAACTGTAAGTTCTATAAGTATTCTTATAATAGTTTTGGCGACTAATTTATTGTTGTACCTTACCGATGAAGCGGCAATGTCGCATACTTATAATTTTGCACTTTTTACGGTATTTGTCTATTACACAATTAAATGGCACTATAAAATTAATTTTAAAAATTCACTGATTTTAGGATTAACAATCGGACTTATAACTCTTATTCGTCCGACTAATGCACTGATTACCATATTCTTTTTATTTTACGGAATTAAAAATTTTAAAGATTTTTCCGGTAAAATTATTATAATTTTAAAATCTTATAAATATATTTTTGTAATTGTAATTTCTGCAGTTTTAACTTTTATACCGCAACTTCTTTATTGGAAATACGTTACCGGAAATTTTATATATTATTCTTACGGAGAAGAAGGCTTTTTTTTCAATAATCCTCAAACCTTTAAATTTTTACTTGGTTTTCGCAAAGGCTGGCTTATATACAGTCCGGTAATGATTTTTTCGGTTATCGGATTAATTTATTTACGAAAAAAAATACCGGATTTTTTCTTGCCGATAACTTTATTTTTCATACTCAATGTGTATATATTATCTTCGTGGTGGAGTTGGTGGTTCGGCGGAAGTTTCGGAATGCGTGCAATGATAGACAGCTACCCGCTTATGATATTTCCGCTGGCAAGTATTATTTCCAAATTTGATGAAGCCAAACAAGTTAATAAAATTTCATTTTTTATGATTTTATCACTCTGTGCTATTTTAGGGATTTTTAATCATATTAAATATAACTATGGCTCTATACACTGGGATTCAATGACTTATAAAGCATACACAAATTCATTTTTTAATGTTTTTCCTACGGCAAATTCAAGTTTTTTTCTCGAACCACCGGATTACGAAGCGGCAAAAAAAGGAATTCAAAAAACCATAAAAAATAAAGCCGTTGAAGAATATAAAAAAGGTCAAACCGTTATTTTTTGCGATATGGAAACTGTAAAATCAGACCTAATAATGTCAGATTCCACATCTGTGTTTTTTGAAGGAGCGAATTTCATTACAGATAAAGAAAGTCTTTCCGATAAATATTCTTTAAAATTAAATCCCAAAAATCCTTACGGACTCGGGTATGAAATAAACGTAACCGGCGGTGAAAAATATGTAATTTTGGTTTCAAAAAAAGGAAATCAAGAAAATTTCATAGTAGTTTCCGGTTGCAAAGGCAAATTTTATAAGCAAAGTAATCAAATAATAGATATTAATAATAATTATTCTACCATTAAATTAGAATTTACAATTCCTGATACGGACTGTAAAAAAGTTAAAATATATGTGTGGAATGCCGGTAAAAAAGATTCTTTTTTTGACGATTATACTATTATAAGTAAGCCATAAGTGCTATTTATTCAGGCGAAAGCAAAACAATCACTAAATAAACATTAAGTATTTTGATGATGAAAAAACTAATAACAATTTTTGTAAATACTCCTTTTTACGCAAATATTATTATCGCAATACTATTGGCAGGCGGATTGTTTTCGTACCATAGTATGAAAAAATCATTCTTTCCGGAACGTTCCCCTCGCTTTATAACGGTAAGAGTTTTTTATCCGGGAGCATCTCCCAAAGAAATGGACGAAGGGGTTACAACCCGTGTAGAAGAAGCAATCAGAGGAATTGTCGGCATAAAAGAAATAAAATCGACTTCATCGGAAAATTTTTCGCTGGTAAAAATCGAGACAACAGGAGTTTACGATTTGAACGAAACTTTAACAGAAGTAAAAAATGCAGTAGATGGCATAAGCTCGCTCCCCTCCGCCGCCGAACGTCCGATAATTTCCAAACAACGCTCCACTACTTGGGCTATGAATTTGAGTATCACAGGCAAAGGCGATTTGAAATCTTTAAAAAAATATGCTTATAAAATAGAAGACGATTTTTATGCTTCCGGAATAATATCACAAATAAATCTAAGTGGTTTTCCGAGTGTGGAAATATCGGTGGAAATATCTGAAGAAAATCTGTTGCGATACAAATTAACTTTCGATGAAATTCAAAGAGCAATAGCTGTAAACAACACTGATATTTCCGGAGGAATGATAAAATCCGGCAAAGAAGAAATTTTAATTCGCTCACGAGCAAGAAGTT
>JAOZMN010000652.1 GCA_029934265.1 Bacteroidales bacterium | reverse complement strand
GTACAACTTGATATTTATATTGTTTATTTTCTAAATCTTTTTGTTTTTTTTCGTTTATATAAACATCACCATTTTTAACTTCTATCGTATTACCGGGAATTGCAACACACCTTTTAATGTAGTTTTCTCTTTTATCTATCGGACGAACAAGTATTGTGAAATTTTGTTTAACAAGTTCTCTCGCAAAATTTTCATATTGCTCATACGTTTTAAGTTTTTTTCCTTGCGACTTATCCATTTCCATTTGATATTCAGCACGTTGTCGGATAATAGAATAATAACTTTGTTCTTGTTTTTCGGCTACAACAGTATCACCGGCAGGAAAATTAAATACTACAACATCGTCATTTTCAATATCTTCCAAACCAGCCAAACGGCGATAAGGTGCTTTTATCCATTCCAAATACGATTTTGTAAATTTTGTTCCCGGTAATGTATGATGTGCAAACGGAAATGATAAAGGAGTAATCGGCATTCTCGGTCCGTAATTGAATTTGCTGACAAACAAATAATCACCCACAAGTAAATCTTTCTCCATCGAAGAAGTCGGGATAGTAAATGCCTCTATCAAAAACGTTCGGATAATTGTAGCAGCAATAACCGCAAAAATTATTGCATCTATCCATTCTACAACTTTTGTTTTTTCTTTTGCATCTCGTTTTTTCCAAAAAGTCCAATTAACTTTTTTGCTGATATAAAAATCATAAATTACAGGTAAAAGCAAGAAAAGCCACCAACTGCCTATCCATATTACAAAAAATATGTAAATAATTGTCCAAAATACAAATTTGAATTTCGGATTTTTAATAAAACTTGGTTTTTTGCTTGTTTTAGTTTTTTCAGTATCCATAAAAAATATTTAAAGTCTTCGATTTGTTTATCAATTACTAAAGTACAGTGTTAAGTATATAATACAGACCTCAAAAATGAGGGCTGAAAAATTGGACGTTGTTTGTTTTAGCTAATATTTGTTGTAAAGCATAGTTTCTTTGCGCTTGTAAATTGCTGTGAATCAAGGCTTTTTAAGTT
>JAOZMN010000323.1 GCA_029934265.1 Bacteroidales bacterium | reverse complement strand
TTATTTTTTAAATAAGGTCTTTGACCCTAAATCTAAAGCTATTATTAATTTTTCTTCAATTTTCATTAAAATTTCTTCTGAAACATATCCTAATTCACCTGAA
Organism: Bacteroidales bacterium; assembly: GCA_029934265.1. Classification (GTDB taxonomy): domain Bacteria; phylum Bacteroidota; class Bacteroidia; order Bacteroidales; family JAADGE01; genus JAOZMN01. Next base: position 3,596 of record JAOZMN010000323.1, on the reverse strand, counting down.
AATATTGTTTTTTCAAGAGTTGCAATTTTGTTCAATTTAAAAACAGACTTCTTTCTTAAACCTGTTTTTTTATAAGCAATATCTGTCTCATAAATTACTAAATCTGTTTCAGATAATTTACCGGGTATAACCGACGAAATAAAAGCTACAATAACATCATTATCATACTTATTTGTTTTTGAAATAACAACGGCAGGTCGTCTTTTACTTGAAGATAAATCAGTAAAAGGAAACCTCGTCAATACTATTGTTCCTTTTTTCATTAATATTTTATTTTTAAATCATTATCGGAATAAATATCTTCCTCTTCGTTATTCAAAAAATTTAATGATTTTCCTTCTTCTAATAAATTATATATTTCTTTCGATAAAATATCGTTATCCGAAATAATTTTATCTATACTCATTTTATCAGCAAAATACTTTTTATTAATATATTTCATTAAAGAAAATAAGTTATCTTTTTCTATACAATTTTTATCTATACTGATTAAAAAATGATTATTTTTTGTTTGTAATGTCAAAGGTTGTAACATAATTAGTAATTTTAAACAGGTAAAAAGACCTTATTGATTAATTTTAATTCCGTCTATTTTAACGATATTTCCGGAACGATATTCTTTTGTAGTTATAAGGAAACCGTCTTGGTCATAAGTTCTCCATATTTTTGTCGGAACTCCTTGTTCGTAATATCTTTCTTCTTTTATTCGGGAATTAGGGAAATAATATAAATGTTTTCCGGTAGGTTCTCCGCCGGAAAATTCTCCGGAAAATTTTAATGTTCCGTTCGGAAAAAACTCTTTCCGGACACCGGTTTTCATTCCGTTTTCATAACTGCCGATTTCTTTGTATCCGTTAATATTATAAAACCATTCGCCGGTTTTGTATCCTTGCGAAAATTCACCATGCGAAATTGTATCACCGATTTGTGAAAGTTCTGTAAAATAACCGTTTTCTTTATTTTTTGTAAACTCCCCTACCCTTCTCAAATTACCGTTTTCGTAATACCATTGCCATTTTCCTGTTGTACGACTTTTATTGTAAGTTCCTTTTTGCTCAAGCTTTTCTGAAGCAAAAAAGAATTGCCATTCACCGGTTTTTCTTCCGGATTTATATTTTCCTTTTCTTTTTATTTCTCCGGAAGGATAATAAAAAATCCACTTTCCTTGACGCTTTCCTTTTTGGTCTAAAATTCCGGAAGCATATAATTTTCCGTTTTTAAATTTTTCTACTTTTTCTAATTTCCCGTTTTTATCATAAATATAATGTGTTCCGTAAGGTTTTCCTTTTTTGTAAAGACGTTTTTCTTTTAATTTTCCGTTATCGAAATAAGTTAATTTTTCTTCCGGTTTTATTAGTGTAACTTTATTTGTATCTGTACTTTTCGAGTATTCCGTATCATTTTTATTTTCTCCTGTTTGTGTTAAATCGACTTCTTTTCCGTAAGAATATAAAATTGATTTTACAAGCTGTCCGTATTGGTCATATTCTCTGTAATAACCGTTCAATAAGTCGTTTGTATAATTTGAATGTGTTTTTATTCTTTCATTGGGATAAAAAGTTTTCCAAATTCCTTGTTTTCTTCCGGCTTTATCTTTTCTGTTAATATACTCTGAATCAGCAATATTACCTTTTATATATTTTATTATAGCATAAATTTTTCCGTCTTTATCATAAAGTCTTTCCTCTCCGTTTTTTTTTCCTGATAAATAACTTACGGTAGATTTTAAAGTCTTATTCAAATTATAATATTCAGAACGACCGTTTTTTTTATCTTTAAGGTACAATTCTTTAGAAACAAGAATATTTTTACCTTCCGAAACTTCATAAGTATAATAATAACCGGTTCTTTCTCCGGATTTATAAGAAATTTCTTTCAATAAATTTCCGTTTTCGTCATAAAATTTCCAGATACTGTCAAGCAATTCACCCTTTCTGTATCCTTGGGATTTTAAATGACCGTTCAAATAATAAGATTTCCAATACCCGACCGGTTTTCCGTTTTCCATTTTTCCTTCGGAAGAAATTTTTCCGTTTTCATAATGAAAAATATTATATCCGTTTGGTTTAATATCTGTATTTTGAGCTTTCAAATTACAAATAAAAAATAAAATTATTATTAAAAATAGATATTTTTTCATTAAAGACCTAATTTTTCTGAAATTTCAAGCATTTTAAGTATTGATTTTTCTGCTTTTTTACTTAATTCTTTATCCAAATTAATTTCCGGAAGTTCGTATTTCAGACAATTATAAACTTTTTTCAAATCGTGCAACTTCATGTATTCACAATCATTACAGGCACAATCGGGGTCATCGCCCGGAGCGGGTATGTATTCCTTATCGGGATTATCTTTCTTCATCTGATGCAAAATACCGGATTCTGTTGCAACAATAAAAGTTTTCGCTTCATCGGTTCCGGTAAATTTCAGCAAAGCGGAAGTAGAGCCGACAAAATCGGCAACCATAAGAACCGGCTTTTGACATTCCGGGTGTGCTATAATCTTAGCATGCGGATTGTCTTTTTTGAGCTGTAAAATGCGTTCTAATGAAAATTCGTGATGTACATGACAAGCTCCGTCCCACAACACCATATTGCGCCCCGTCTGCTTATTTACATAATCACCGAGATTTTTATCCGGTCCGAAAATAATTTTTTGATTTTCGGGAATATCCGCTACAATTTGCTTTGCATTGGAAGAAGTACAAATAATATCCGACAATGCTTTGATTTTCGCAGTTGTATTTACATAGGAAACTACAATATGGTCGGGATAATTGCTTATAAATTCAGCAAAATCTTTTTCCGGACAAGAGTCGGCAAGCGAACAGCCTGCGTTTAAGTCCGGTAAGAGTACTTTTTTGTTCGGAGACAGTATTTTAGCAGTTTCAGCCATAAAATGTACTCCTATAAATAAAATAATATCGGCATCGGTTTTTGCGGCTTGTTGCGAAAGAGCCAAACTATCGCCTGTAAAGTCTGCAATTTCTTGTAATTCACCTTTAACATAGTAATGTGCAAGAATAACAGCATTTTTTTCTTTTTTTAATTTTATTATTGCTTCCGGTAAATTAATTGATTTATCAATTTTCTCTTCAATATATCCGTTTTTAACAATTTCCCTATTCATATTTATATTATTATTTAAAGTTTTAATAAATTAAAAAAAAATGATGATGATAATAGTCTGTTAATTCTGTTACAAATTTAATAAGATTTTATTTGTTTTTATTGTTATTGTAAAGTTAGTTTGTTTCAATTAACAGCTATGTTTAAACTAATTTATTGATATTTAATATTTTAAGTAGTTTATTAACACTTGTTAAAAACTATATTTTAACGTATTTTATATCTATATTTTTATAATTATAAGCTATAATTTGTTGTTTATAACTATTACTAATTAAAAGAAAGTTTTTTTGCAGGTTTAATATTTACGATTGTATTGTAATTTATTTTAGAATTTAAAAATTTATTTGTGAGTATTTGCTGTATAGTTTTCAATAGTTATTAACAGGTTTATTGACTATATTTCTAATAAACAATAGTTCGGTAAATTTTAAGCGACAATTTTGCCGAAATCAATAAGTTCTTTGA
>JAOZMN010000322.1 GCA_029934265.1 Bacteroidales bacterium | reverse complement strand
TCGACAAATTCTACTTTAAAGGTCTTTTGATGTACTCCGGCAAATAAAATTATTTTGTCCTCCTCTTTCAGATTAACAGGTTCGGGGATTTCTTGTATGTTTTCAAAATCTATAAAATATATTGTCATATATACTGTTTATTTTCAGCGTTTAAATTGTCAGGTGAAAGTTACAGTGTACGTTATTTTTAAAAGAGAATTATTTTCTTTTAAAAAAATATACAGAAAGTCGATAAGATTTAATTTTTACAAGCTTATTTTTTAACTTAAAAATATTATCAATACACCTGCCGCAACCGCCGAGCCTATAACTCCGGAAATATTACTTGCCATTGCATATTGCAGTATGTGATTTTGCGGGTCGTGTTTTAAGGCAATTTCATTTGCTACTCGTGATGCCATCGGTACGGCACTCAAACCGGTTGCTCCTATTAAAGGATTTATTTTTTTCTTGGTAAACAAATTATAAATTTTTACGGCAATAATTCCGCCGGCTATAGATATGGCAAAAGCGAGGAAACCACCTATAACGATGCCGATTGTTTGAGGGTCGAAAAAAACATCTTCCGTCATCGTTGCTCCAACGCAAAGTCCTAAAAATATTGTTGCCGCATTCATTATCGAACCGGAAGCGGCTTCCGAAAGACGAACTGTACTTTGTCCTATTTCTTTAAGTAAATTTCCGAAAAGTAACATTCCTGCAAGCGGTAAAGCCGACGGTACAAATATTGCAATAATGACGGTAAGGATTATGGGAAACAAAATTTTTACGGTGCGAATATTTTTTATTTTATGTTTTGGAGGATAAAGTTTATCCATTTCTTTCATATTTATTTTGAGTTCTTTTTTGCTTACCAATAAGCGAACAACAGCCGGTATAACTATCGGAACAAGAGCCATATACGAATAGGCAGCTATCGCAACGGGACCCAATAAATGGTCGGCAAGAATAATTGTCGTGTAAATTGCCGTAGGACCGTCCGCACCTCCTATTATCCCGATGGCTGCGGCTTCTTTTAGTGTAAAAAATCCGCTGAAAAGTGCTGCAAAAAGAATTGTAAAAATTCCGATTTGTGCCGCCGCTCCGAAAAATGTCAGTCGTAAATTTCGTAACATCGGACCAAAATCCGTCATTGCCCCCACGCCCATAAAAATCAAAGGAGGTAAAATGCCTGTTTTGATTAATAAATAATATAAAAAATTAAGTATTCCGTATTCTTTTGCTATTTCGACAAGGGTCAGGTGTGCGATATTATTGTCGGCATTTGCCATTACGATACCCATTCCCTCTCCGGAAGGTAATACTCCGGGAAAATTTGCAAGTAACAGTCCGAAAGCAATCGGAACTAATAATAATGGTTCGTATTTTTTCTTTATGCCCAAATAAAGCAATAAAAATCCTATAAACCACATAACAACAGTAAACGGAGTGATTTCTCCGAGTCCGGTCATCTGAAATAAATTATTTAATATTTTCATATTTTTAAAAAGTCTTCGACCTGTTTAATGAAATAAAACCGTATGTAAACTTTTCCAAAGATACTTCCTTGATTTTTATTCCAACTACATCGATAAGTTCTGTAAAAAAAATTAGGCAAGCAGACCCTGAGGGTCTCATCTAATTGCCTGTAATTAAGATAGCTGTCTTTGTTGATTTTTGTTAAATTAAACCCTCATGGTCTTTTACTCTAAATATATCAATACATCGTCTTCGTCTATTGTATCGCCGTTGTTTATCGGCATTTCAATAATTTTTCCGGAATAATCGGAAGTAACGGCATTTGAAACTTTCATGGCTTCGATATAACAAACGATATTTCCTTTTTCGATATAATCTCCGATTTTTACCGGAGTTTCCGTATTATCTTTTGTTAAAAAGAATTTTCCTTCAATAGGTGCGATTATTTTTTTTGCTGTCGCCGATATTTTTTTCTCCGTTTTTGGTGAAGCCTCTGTTACCGACTTTTGCTTTTGCGAATAATCGACTTTTACTACAAATTTTTCTCCGTCCACGTCGATATTTAAAACTTTTGGTGTGCCGATAAAAGATGAATCGGTTTTGTTTGGTTCCTGTTTAACTTTTGTGTTTTCCGATTTCTTTTTAAGTATATCTGCTTCAAAAGCATCTTTTGCTTTGCCCGATTTGTAATCTTTGTATTGTTGCGGGTGCATTGCAAATTCTAATAATTCTTCATCGTCTTGTCCGAAATCCCAGCCTTTTTCCTGCATTTCTTTTTTGTAGATATGCAATTCGTCGGGATATAAATCTTGGGGAACTCCGGTATAAAATTCACGTTTTTGTTTTTTGGCAAGTTCTATTAATTCCGGTGCAATCGGTCCGGGTAACTTTCCTGATTTTCCCATAAGCATACCCCATGTATTGTCGTCTATCATTGTCCAGCGTTCTTTGCCTTTGGACATTTGCATTACATTAAACAGTGCCACGTTTTTAACATACTGACTAAAAGGTGTTACAAGTGGCGGGTATCCGAGTTTGGGCCAAATATACGAGACTTCGTTAAATAATTCTATCAATAAACCGTCTTGATTTAATTCCGGTTTTCCTTGTTTTTTTAGTGATTTGTTTATGCTTCTCAAATTATTTTCCAAATCAGACATCAAACTTCCCATCATACCTCCCGGTAAACCGGGACCGATAAGCAAAGAGTTCATAAAATGATTTTTTGGATTAATGTAATAACCCAAAAAATCGTCTATAAATTCTTGTGTCAAAGCACGAGCCTCCATGTATGCTTTCATATTAATATCAGGTACGCTGAAACCTGCATCTTTAAGCATGGCTTGTACCGTAATTACGTCTGCGTGTCCTGTTCCCCAAGACAGCGGTTCCATTGAAACATCGACATAATCTACTCCGGCTCGTGCTGCTTCCAAAATGGAGGCAACCGAAAAACCCGGTCCGGAATGTCCGTGATATTGTATAATAATTTTGGGGTGTCGTGTTTTTATATTTTTAATAATTTTCCCGATAGATACCGGACGACCGATTCCTGCCATATCTTTGATGCAAATTTCATCGGCTCCGAGTTCTATTAATTTTTCGGCAAGTTCGGAATAATATTCTACATTATGCACTTCCGAAAATGTAAGGCTTAACGATGCTTGTGAAATCATTCCGCCTTTTTTGGCAAATTTTATCGAATTTTCTAAATTTCGAGGGTCATTCAATCCGCAGAAAGAGCGTGAAATATCTGTTCCCTGCTTTTTTTTGACCTTGAACATCAGTTCTCGAATATCAGCCGGTACCGGATACATTCTGATTCCGTTTAATGCTCGCTCCAACATATGCGTTTGGATTCCGGCATCGTTAAAAGGCTGTGTCCAAGCCCGAACTGCTTTGTTGGGATTTTCGCCGAACAGCAAATTAATCTGTTCAAAACCGCCTCCGTTTGTTTCAACTCTTTCAAAACAACCCATTTCGATAATTGACGGTGCTATTTTTATTAATTGGTCAACTCTCGGAACATATTTTCCTTTCGATTGCCACATATCTCTGTAAATCAAACTGAATTTTATTTCTTTTCCCATAATAAAACTATTTAGTATTTAAACGAAAACTATCTATTGTTCAAGTCTTTAAGTAAAATTTAAGTATCCACTCAATATAGTATTGAGACCACTCCGATAAGTCCAAAAAGTGCAATTAGTCGCATTGCGAGTTTTTTAACAGACTGATAATCAGTATGCAATTATTTG
>JAOZMN010000047.1 GCA_029934265.1 Bacteroidales bacterium | reverse complement strand
TTTAGTGGATACTTTTCAACCGGAATACCGGGTACTTTTCAATTGAAATATACAGTTTTTACGGAACAATACAGATAGATGCAATCTGCCAATTATGGTGCTGGCGTAAGTACAATGTCAAATAGGTAAGCGGAAGAAAGTGAAGCAGAACTTATATAATTAATAAAGTAATGAAGAGAGTTAAAACAAAATATCTGAAAAATTAAAACAACCATTAAGCCACTTTCCTCAATTACCCCTTACACAACCGAATAAATACACAAAAAAGCAAATTGTCCATAATTTTCAATTCTTAATTTAAAAAGTTGTGCCTACCTTTCAAAACAAAGGCTTCTACAACAACGAAAACAAGCGAATGGCTGCAATATATGTTGTGCCTACCTTTCAAAACAAAGGCTTCTACAACAAATCAATTAATGTCATCATTAGAACGTATTGTTGTGCCTACCTTTCAAAACAAAGGCTTCTACAACTAAATATATTTTTATCATATAATCGCAATAGTTGTGCCTACCTTTCAAAACAAAGGCTTCTACAACCAACCTGTACAGACTTCGGTATTTACTACCGGTTGTGCCTACCTTTCAAAACAAAGGCTTCTACAACGATAGTATATTAAACTTGTTAATTTATAGCTTTTTACAGCGATATTACGAAAAAAAAAACGGTGTTTTTTTAGATTTTGTATATTCAAATGGCTGTTTTTGCTATCCTAACTGTTTCTATTTACATATAAAACTCTTCTTTGGGTTTACTTTCAGCTTTTGCTTTAAAACCCGGGAAATTATTAACTATTTCTTTGAATTTCTTATCGATTATTAGAGCTTTTTTTCTATCCGACTTTAAAATAATAGGAATATGATTGCTGTCTCTGTTGGTTTCTAATCTGAAATCCTTAAATTGTTTTTTTACTTTCGAGCTAAAATATTTTTGTTGGAACTCTTTTATTTCAGTATTGGAAAATTCATTTACTCTGCCTTGTTTTATCAATTTGCTTACAATTACAACAATGTTTGAAACTGATTTTGCACCACTCGAACTTTCCAAATATTCATTTCGTATTTTTTGGGAGAGTACAAGATGTGCATTCTGCTCAAAATCAATATTGTTATCAAATTTCAACAACCATCTTATTAATTTTTTGTATTCTTTATCAGCCGGATTTGCAAAGTTTTTTGCAATATTATTATCAATAAATATATCTTTTTTCATATTTTAATCTTGTAAAGCAATATTTATAACGTCTTGTTCGTAAGTTTCAAAAAAGCCATCGGGAGCTCCTGTAATTTGTCCCGATTTAAGAAATTTTACACTATAAGTTTTGGTTTCAATTCCATTATTTTCAAAGAAATAAACTTTTATATCATCTTCTTTAATTTCTCCTTTCGATATTAAAAGCCGTAAGCGATTAATAATATATTCGCTGTGAGTTTCTACAAGATATTGTTTTTGATTTTCGTTGCTTTGTTTTACCAAGTATTCCGCAAAATCTGCCTGTACGCTTGGGTGTAGGTCTATTTCGGGTTCGGACATTGCAAGCAAACTGTGGTTTTCTAATTGTAAATCGGCAACAATCAGAGGTAGTATTTTGCTTACTCCGTAGCCGACATTTCTTAGCGGAACTTCCGTACTGTTTTTGTGTACTTTTACATAAACTTTAAAATTACCGTCCTCTTGTTTTACTGTTTTAATGCTGTGTAAAAGTTTTAATTTTTTGAGAACATTAGTTAATAAACCTATCTTTGCTTTTTCGTTGTCCTCCCATTCGGCAATTTGTTGTACATATCCTTTACCGGTCGGTTCTATTTTGCCGGCGAAACTTGTTTGTTTGTAATATTCGTATGGCGATTCTCTATAAGAATCTATGTAATTAAATTTTTTATTCAGCCAGTTTACAGGAAAATTTTTATCTCCGAATAAACTTTCTTCTGAAATATCTCTTAAAGTATCTTTTATATATGTGTATTCATTATTGAAATTTTCACTTTCTAATTTATAGTTAAAGTCATTGAGTTTTGAAATTTCAAAATATTTTTTTTCGTTATTAATTTTATATTCCGATTTAAAAAAATTTAAAGACGGTAAAGCGGAATTATTAGCTTTTTGCCATTTTGTACTAATTTTCCAAGTATCATTTGTCCGGTTTATATTCGTAAAATCTATTCCAATATCAATAAAATCACCTTCGTGGTTGTGCAGTATTCCGGTAAAACCACCGGAGTTTTTATATTTTCCGTTTATATCAAGCGAAACAGGGAATTTTTCTGTTTGCATAACCGATAGCAAGGCATCAATAAACGAACTTTTTCCGCTACTGTTTGCTCCTGTGAGTAAAGTAATTTTTCCGAAATCGCCTTCTGTTTCTTTAAAACATTTGAAATTTTTGAGCTTTATTTTTTCTACCATGTTTTTTTTGTATTTAATAAGTTTTATTCCTTCTTCAAAAGTGCCAGTATCTGGCAAAGCGTTATGAAAAGCGGCATTTCTATAGTGCCGTATTGAAAAACCAGCTTCATTATTATTGTCTGTAAAGGAAATATTGCTTTTTGAAAATAGTTTAGCGGTTTCTATCCTGTTACCGTCTGCTAATAACGGTTCAATTAAATCATCAATTTTTTCTCTGTACTCGTTAACAAACTTATTATATTCATATTTATTTAGAACCTCACCTATGGAAGTTCTGTTAATATAGCGTTCTACATATCTTGGCAAAATTCCGATTTTTTCGGCTTCTTTTGACAGGTATTCAAATAAAATTTCCTCTTCTTTTTTCAGTATAGCATCTATCACTTGCAATTGTTGTTCTTCTATTTTTTGAAAAGCGTCTTGCAAGTCCCGGAGTGATTCGAGAAATGTATTTTCTGTATCATATTTTTCTTTATTTATTAAATAAATTTCATCAATATGCGGAAGGTAGTTTTTAAGTATTTTCGGTAAACGCTTATCATTTAAGACTCCGGGCATACGGTCAAATTCATTAATCCCGAATTTCAGTGTTTTATATTGTCCGTCTATCTTCTTTTTGATTTCGATACCGTCTTTTAAAATACTCCCGATTTTATTGCTGACTGTCAAATTTGGACTTTTTAAACTATCAGCTTCAAAATTTTCAGTTTTTGTAATTTTTTCTTCAAGATATTTTTTTGCCATTAGGAACAAAACCTTGTCTTTTAGTCGTTGTTCGTTTAAGTTTTTTGCAATTTTATATTTTTTCCGTTTTTCTTCTGTCGCATTTTGTGCAATAGAATAAACATCTTCCAGTTTTTCCCAATAGGTGCAGGCTTCTTCGTTGTTTACTTTTTGGTCGATAATGTTACTTAAACCATTTCCTCCAAAAAACCTTTTTTTTATAAATCCTCTCGGAATAACAATATTTTCGGTTAATAATTTTTCTATATTTTGTTTAACTCTTTCAAAGGAATAATCAGGTTCGGAAACATTTATAATTTTTGCAACTGATTTTAAAAAGTTTTCATCTTTGGATTTTTCAATCTTTTTTATTGATTTTTTTGTCCAACCAATGTATGTACCAAAAACTTTATACAAAACACTGTCTAAATTTGGTTTAGATTCTATAAAATCTTTAAAGTTTTTGTATTGAGTAGTAATATTATTATCTTTCAAAAAGAAAAGCAGTTCTTTTTCCGAGCGTGGGAAAGTGCCTAATAATTTTTCTAATTCTTGATGTTGATTTACATTCAAATATGCTCTTTTATCTCCTCTTAATTCGGCATTAAATCTGTTTACAAATTTTACAATTTCACTAATTTTTTCATATTTACGTAAAGTTTTAATGTTTTTTTTCTGTTTTTCAGTATTCTCTTGTATAAATTTCAGACGATTTAAAATTCTTGTTTTGTAACTTTCAGTATTTTCCTGTTTTAAATATTTTACAATATAATTAGGAAGTTCTTTGTTTGGAATTTCCGTATTAATTTCCGCAGGATTTTCCACTGATAAAATTTCATTTAATAATTCTTGATAACTCTCTATGTATTCTATTATTTTATTTTCAACATTTTTTCCTTGTGTCATAGAGGCAAAGGATAAATTTCGGAGTTCGTGTACACTCATTGATGCTTTTTGCTTGCCGTACTTTGTTTCAGCTTCAAAAAAAATGTTATTATTTCGGATAAAATATTGTGGCTCTTGTGCTTTATCATAAACCTCTACATTTTCAACTTTTTTGCTTTCTGAATGAGTATAAATAATAGGACAATGAACAGGTAATTGTGTTTTTTCAATTTCATTTATTCTCGAATATATTTTTTCGTTCAGTTTAAAGTTTCGTTCAAATTTTGTACCTCCGTGATATTTTTTTTCGTGCCGAATTTCAAAAACTCTTCCGGAATATATTTTAAATCGTATTTTTTCAAAAAGTTCAAAATCATCAATATACTGTAAAGCAAATTCAGTAAATCTATCTTTTGAAGTTCGTATCTGCACATCATTCAGAGCAAAATTGATTAAAATGTCTTTATAGTTTTCGTACTTCTCCGTACCAATTATTTTTTCAATATCATTTTTAATAAGTTCGTCAATTTTTGTTTTAAGTTTTGTTACAGTTTCAAAGGTTTTATTCTTAATAATTTCTAATTTTTTAAATCCCTCTTGTATTTTTTGTAATTTTTGAATGGCTTTTTCTTTTGCTTTTTTTTCATTGGTGATTTTTCTGTTTTCTATAAAAATTATATCATTTGTTTTCTTTATTATATCGTATGTTATTTTTATATCAACATTTTCTTGTCTGAAATTTTCAATAGCCAAACGGGGCACTTTACTCAAATGTGTAAAAGCATCTGTAAAAAAACGAACATCTGTATTTCCCGATTTAAAATCGCTGTCGTTTTTCATACAAAAATGTGTAAAAACATCTCTTGTAGCGAGTTCGTATTTTTTATTGTTGTTTTCATCTCCTGTTCCTTTAAAACCACGTATTTGACTGATAAATAAATTAGTTTGTCGTTTTGTAAGAAAAAAACTTGCAAGAAAAACAGTTGATTTATAGTTTCTTCTTGTATGTTTTTTTTCTCCGTTGTCAAAATAAAAATTATTGTTTTTAGGATTGTAGTTAAAGAATTTATAATGATTATTTTCGTTATTATCATTAATTTTAAGATGTTCTAAATTTTTTGTTTCATATTTATGTTTGAAATTATCAGGCATCGTTCTATTTTGCTCCGAATAAAATTCTTTTGCATCTTCAAAGCGTTGTTCAAGAAATTCTTTTAAATATTTCTCCTCTTTCGTAGCTTCTTTTATTTCAAAAATATTATTTTTATTTTTATCATAATTTCTATGATAGAAATGTGAATAGAAATTTCGGAAGTTATTTAATTTTTGATAAATAAAAAGTAAATAATATTGTTTTACCTCTATTATTTTTTCTTGCTTTTCAGTCTCACTTGAGATGTTTTTTATTTCATCTTCAAAATATTTTGAATTATCTTTTAATCGCAGAAATTTAAAATATTTATTTTCTAAACCAATAAAATTTTCAGAGCTTAAATTATTAATACATTTTTCAATTTGGTCTGAATTTTTAAACTCTTTTGTATTAGTAATTTCTTTTAATGCCTTTTCAAGATTGTGTTCCGCCTGATTCAAAAATAGTGCAAAAGCTGCTTTAGGGTGATATTTTGGTATTTCCATGTTTTGTTAAATTTAGGTTGATAGATTTGCTTGCAATATAGTTTTTTTATATAGTTGAACAAAATAACAGAAAGGAAAACCTGTCTAAATAATTTTGAAGGCTTTGATGTTTTTTTACAGCCCTTACGTTTTTTAAAACTAAATGCCATAGAAATGACTGTATTATCTTAAATTCCACAGCAAACGCACAGGAAACAAGCGAAATAATAAAAAAGTATGAAAATCTATTTTTGTACTTGGATAATGACACATCAGGACTGAAAACAGTAGATTTTTACAGAAAACTACATAATAAAGTAATGAATGTATCTAAAAAACTGTATCCTAAATGTAAAGATTTTAACGAATTTATTTTAATTCACTAATAAAACCGTCCCCTTATTTGTCCCCTATAACAAAAAACAGGCTATTAATCAAATGATTAATAGCCTGTTATGGTAGCGAGGACAGGACTTGAACCTGTGACCTTTGGGTTATGAGCCCAACGAGCTACCAACTGCTCCACCTCGCAATATATTTTTAATATTTGGTATATTTCTTGCTTTTGCGGTTGCAAAGGTAAACTTAGTTTTATAAAAAAAAAATAATATTATATAAATATCCTGCTTTCATCAAAAATATAATCAATTTTATATTTAAAAATATATTTTGGACGTTTTATTCATAACACTTTATATATTTTAAAATATTCTTTTTACATTTACAAAATAATTCAGAACAAAAATATTATGACTACAAAACCGGTATTTTTAATTTCATGTATCATTGTGTTTCTTTTCATAAATCTCGAAACACTGAAAACACAACCTATAGACAAAGAACAACTGAAAAAAAAGAAAATTTATACTTCTTTTGAAAAAGCATTCAAAGAACCGGACAGCGTTTACAGATTGGAAATTCGTGCAGCTTTCAAAATTCCGAAAGAAATTAAAAAACTGAAAAATTTACAAAGTTTATACCTTTTTGCCGGAGAAATCAATAAAATTCCCAAAGAAATAGGATTACTTAAAAATCTGACAGTTATAGTTCTTGATGAAAATAAAATTGAGCAAATTCCTGATGAAATAAATAATTTGGAATATCTGAGAATACTTTCCTTGCGGAAGAACAACATTAAAGAACTTCCCGCTTCCTTAACAGGGCTGTCAAGTCTTGAACATTTATTTCTTTCCGAAAATAAACTAAAAAAACTACCGGACGGTTTGGAAGGAATGCTAAATTTGAAAATATTAGATGCTTCTTATAATGAAATTACACAAATACCTACCTCGATAGGTTCATTGTCCAACTTAGAAGAGCTGTATCTTGCAGGAAACAAATTAAATTCACTGCCGGATAATATTGAGCATTTAAGCAAGCTCAAAGAACTTTTTCTTGATGATAATTTACTTCCTGAATTTCCTGTAAACATCACAAAATTAACAAATTTGACAAATTTAAGTCTGTCTAATAACAAAATAAATAAATTGCCTCCTCAAATCGGAAAACAAATAAAGTTGATAAATCTAATACTGTCAAACAACCTTCTTGAAACTTTACCTGTCGAAATCGGCAAACTTAAAGAATTAAAAACCTTAGTGTTAGACAACAATAAACTCAAAGAAGTCCCCAAAGAAATAGGACAACTGTCCCATCTGGAAGACCTTAATTTATACAATAACAAACTTTCATCTATACCGGCGGAATTTACAAAATTAAAAAATCTGAAAAGTATAGGACTAAGCGGTAACGAAATTTATATGCTCCCCGCAGAATTGAATACCGTGAAAAAATACTAAGCAATTTGACAATGAAAAAAATAAACGGTTTTCAAAACTTAAACATGATACAAAACTTTATTCAAAATTATAAATCAATAAAATACAGCAAAAAATTGTGCATAGACTTAATCGAAAATGCAGAAAAAATTATTACCGAATGTACAGACAATAAATTACTACAAGATTTTTTGGACATATCGAGTAAAAGTAATTTTTTACAAAGCTTGGAAACAAGAGAGAACCGGTTAAGATGGTCGGAACTTGCATTTAAAATTATACAAAAAACAGAATACGGTTTGCTGAATATGTTAGAACAAAGAGTAGCCGAACACCCGAATAAAGTACTTTTTCAGGATATGTCCGGAACAAATACAATTCGCTGGACTTATCAACAAGTTTATTCCGGTTTGCAAGAAATTGCGGCATTTATTTACAGTCTGAAAAAAGAAAATCCGAGAGTTGCAATTTTCATGAGCAATAGTGTCGATGCAGCTTCTGTCGATTTAGCCTGCTTATGTTTCGATATTTTCGATACACCGCTGAATATTCATTTTTCAAGCGATATACTTGCATATATTTTCGATGAATTAAAAATAGATTTTCTTATAACCGACAGCAAAGAACGTTTAAGAACGGCAAAACAAGCCGCCAAAAAATCCGGTCGTAACGTTAAATTTATTGTAACAAACAGAAATATATCCGGAGATAAAAACATTCTTAATCTGAAAGAAGAAAGTAAAAAATTAAGCCGAAAATCAATATCCGAAATATTAAAATCTCGAAAAAGAAAAAGCATAAAACAAGTAGCAACTACGATGTTTACTTCCGGCAGTACCGGAAAACCCAAAGGTGTATCTTTTTCTATATATAACATTGTCAGTAAACGATTTGCAAGAGGATCGGCAGTTCCGAAAGTTGGAAATTCCGAAGTATTATTGTGCTTTTTGCCTTTATTTCACACTTTCGGAAGATTTCTCGAAATGACAGGCTCTATTTATTGGAGTGCAACTTATATTTTTGCAGGAAATACCTCTTCTGCAACTTTATTGAAACTTTTCCCGAAAGTAAATCCTTCCGTTTTTATAAGCGTTCCGATACGTTGGGTACAGTTGTACGAAAAATGTATGAAAGAAATAAAAGATATTGATTCGCCGGAAGAAATCAATAAAACAGTCCGAAAAATTATAGGAAAAAAACTAAAATGGGGACTTTCAGCCGCCGGCTATCTTGACCCTAAAATATTTCGCTTTTTTGAACGACAAGGGGTTGATTTGTGCAGTGGTTTCGGAATGACAGAAGCTACCGGAGGCATAACAATGACATTGCCCGGCGAATATATCGAGGACTCTACCGGAATAGCACTTCCGGGCGTAAAAACTTTTCTGAAAGAAACAGGCGAGCTTTGTATTAAAGGACATTACATCGCAAAATATCTCGACAATGCAAATCCGGAACAAAATATTGAATATCCCGACAAAGAAGAACATATTATTGAAACCGGCGATATTTTTGAAATACATAAGGGCGGACATCACCAAATAATTGACAGAGTAAAAGACATATATAAAAATAACAAAGGACAAACCGTAGCACCGGGCATGATAGAAAAAAAATTCGCCGGTGTACCGGGAATAAAAAAAGCATTTCTGGTCGGAGACGGAAAACCTTATAACGTATTATTAATAGTACCGGACAAAACCGATAATGTCGTAAAATCAATAAGCGAAAAAAACAATCTCGAACAATATTTTCATCAAATAATAATGAGTGCCAACAAAGATTTAGCCCCTTATGAAAGAATTATAAATTTCAATATTCTCGACAGAGATTTCTCGGAAGAAAAAAACGAACTGACCGCAAAAGGTTCGTACAAACGAAACGAAATAAGAAAAAATTACAGCAAATTTATCGAAAAATTATATATCACAAATAAAATAATACTCCGAAAAGACAATTTTAACATAATTATCCCTCGCTGGTTTTTCAGAGATATAGGAATACTCGAAACAGATATTTGCATTACCGAAAACGGAATTAAAAATAAAGTAAACAAGCTGAATTTACGAATAGAAAAAGGCAAAAACCAAAATTCATACACAATAGGCGACCTCGAATATACGCTGACCGACAACAATATAGACCTCGGAAGGCTCGTAAGGCAAGCTAAACTTTGGACAGCAAATCCGCAACTGATTGAATTTTCACCATGTAAAGCAAGCTTCGATTTACCTCTAATGAATTTTAAATCAAATATTTCTCTGCCGAAAAAACGAAATATTTATAAACCGGACAAAATAAAGCACCCGCAAAAAATAAACGATGCGGAATTGATATTTTTGAACGAACAACTATCAATTATTCTGCACTCCGAAGACCAATCTGCACTCCAAAATTTGCAACAAATAGAACTGCAAATTACGGAATACGGCAAAAATTTTCTCGATATTGTTTGCAAACGACTTTCTGCACTTGCTTGGCACAAAAACAAACAAATACGTTTTGAAGCATATAAAATACTGATTTCAAATGATATAGATATTGATTTTTCCAAAATATTACCCGATTTTATAAATTCCGGCAAAGTATTTATGGATAATTCTACAATACATTTAATTTCAAAAACAAATATAGAACGTTTCCGATTAGACGCACTGCGAAGAAGTATGCACGTATATCGAGAAACTTTAAAATGGCCTGCGACACCTGTTGTTATCAAACAATTTGAAACAATTTTTAATTTGTTTTTAGATTTGGGAAAAAAATATCCGAAATATTACAGCTCCATTCGTTCGGAATTTGCAAGTTGGATGATGCTCAAAGAAGCACCGAAACTTTCAGCAAAAGCAGAAGATTGTTTCGATGAACTTAAAGAAGAATTTGAGAAAAATTTAAACAAAAAAAGTCCGCAAAGCCGTGATGACGTTAATAGATTGTTATTTTTTGATGAAGGAATATCAAACAAACTTCGTATAACCATAAAAGAAAAATTATGTTGTAATAATTTCTTGAAACGCTCGATTTTTATTGTTTTTGATGAAGAAAATTTTGATTTGGAAGATATTCCCGATTTCGGAATTTGGATTTCCAAAATAAGAAGTTATACGAACTCTATGCTATTCAGAATGAGCATAAACACAAAGCAAGGCAAACATTTTGATTTGCATATCTCAATCGATGAAAGAATAAGCACCCCGAAAGGTAAAGAAACAATAATACATCACTTGGCACTTGCTCAATATCCGTACATCGCACCGGTACTGGGACGTTTCGGCTGTATTGACATTGAAAATAATATTTTTTCCGCAGGATATTTAAGCGAGCTTTCCGCTTGGGAAAAAATCCGCTCGCTCGCAGAACTGCAAACCACAACCGGACTTATAGACGACCCGAATATCTGGAGACGAATTTTTATAAAATCAATGGTTTCCTTCTATAAAGCGTGGAATTATTTTAATTATAAAACCGTTCCGGGATATATTTCGCCGACAAATGTTGTAGTGCCGGAAAGTGATTTTGCTGAATCGGCAAAAATAATTTCCCTTGCCGGATATAAAGAAACTGAAAAAATTATTCCGTTTTTTAAAGATATGTTGCAAAATTTTTATTTCAAAACAGAAGCTCATTATCCGCAATTAGAAAAACATCTACACAGAAGTTGGATATTCCATGCCTGCTCGGAAGCTCTCGGCGATGAAAAAACAATAAAAATCCTAACTAAATTAAAAAATGAATTAAAAGCAAACAAAAAACTTAATAAACACGAAACCAATTTATATAAACATCTGAAAAATTATCTGAAAAATTTCGGAAAAACAATATATTTACCATTGGCACTTTTTAATGCCATCGACAGATATTCAGATTGGATACGAAAAAATCCGGTAGCAGACGCAACGGCAAAACAACAAACTATTTCAGAATTATCCGAATTATATAAATTAAAGCAATTTCCGGAAATTGTAAGATATAAATTTTACAGAGAAACATATTTTAAAAGCTGTCCGCAGAAAGTAAAAAAAGCATTCGACATTCTTTTGCAAACAATGCAAGACGACATACACACAATTCCAATACAACTTATAGAACTTTCCGATTTGCAGGAAACTTTGGAAGGAAAAACAGGAAGAGCCATATTCGGAAAAATGGTATTCCCGGATATTTCCGAAAAACAAAAAGTTGAAATTATAAAAGTCGGCGAAAAAAAGGACGAACACGTTGTCGTGCGTTCGGTACTCAAAGATAAAAAAGATGTGGAATACATAATGAGAGAGCCACAAGAGCCAAGTGAAGTCGGCGAATTATACAAATTGTTTTTTCAAGAAAATTATCCCAAAAAAATATCCAAAATAGATAAGCATTTTGTGGTTACAGACGCAAACGAAAGAGTTATCGGCGGTCTGTGTTATAAAATGCTCGATAATAATATCGTCCTTCTCGACGGCACGGCAGTTACATCACCACTGCACGGCAGAGGAATCGGTACTTTTATGATAGACGACTTCTTTATAAGAATGACCGCAAAAGGTGTGAAATTTATTAAAGCTCACTTTCTTTTCGGAAATTATTATATGAAACATAATTTTAAAATAGACAAAAAATGGGGTGCTCTCGTAAAAGAACTTTAATACAACGAACACACTAACAGTGAGTGAATTACAATTAATAATGAAAATAATAAATTTATGAAACTTTTTAAAATAGAAACCGGAAATTTGAAATTGGACGGAGGGGCAATGTTTGGTGTCGTGCCGAAAGTGATATGGAACAAAGTATATCCGGAAGACGAAAATAATTTGTGCAACTGGGCAATGCGATGTTTGCTTATCGACACAGGAAAAAACATAGTACTTATCGACACCGGAATGGGAACAAAACAAAGCGACAAATTCTTTTCGCATTACAAACCAAACGGCAATTTTACTCTCGAAAATTCAATAAAAGAAGCAGGCTATAGTAACGATGACATTACAGATGTAATTCTTACGCATTTGCATTTCGACCATGTAGGCGGTGCTGTTTCTAAAAGTGAAACCGGCGAACTTTACACTACTTTCAAAAATGCAAAATACCATATAACAAAATCGCAATGGGAACTTTCCAATAATCCTAACCGCAGAGAAAAAGCATCTTTTTTGAAAGAAAATTTTACTGCTATTGAAGAAAACGGACAATTAAATCTTATCGAAAATGAAGGTAAGCATATTGAGGGTATCGAATTTCTAATTTTTAACGGACATACGGAAGGACAAATTATTCCTGTTATGAATTTTGAAGGTCGAAAAATTGCTTTTTGTGCCGATTTACTGCCGGCAACTGTCCATATTCCAATGCCTTACATTATGGGATATGACACAAAACCTTTAATAACTCTTGATGACAAAGAACGCTTTTTCGATTATGCAATCAAAAATAATGTAACTCTATTTTTTGAACACGATATTTACAACGAATGTTGCACTCTTAAAGAAACAGAAAAAGGTATAAGACCGGATAAAAAAATTACACTGAAAGAATTTATTGAAAATACTTATTAGTTCGGTATAAAAAGACCCTAATCGTTTACTTCAAACCCTTAGGGTCTGATTGCCGTAAATTAATTTTTCTATCACTTTAGGAAAATACTCGTATTCAAGTTTATGAATTTTTTGAGCGATTGTTTCCGGTGTATCATTTTTTTCTACCGTAAATTTTTCTTGAAAAATCATTTTACCTTCATCATATTTTTCGTTTACATAATGAATTGTAATGCCGGTTTCTTTTTCGCCGGCTTGCTTTACAGCTTGATGAACTTTCATTCCGTACATTCCCTTTCCTCCGTACTTGGGAAGTAAAGCCGGGTGTATATTAACAATTTTTTGTGGATATTTTTTCAACAGACTATCCGGAATCAGCCATAAAAAACCGGCAAGTACAATAATATCTATATTATTATCTTGCAATGTTTTAAGGACATTGTTTGTCTTATAAAATTCTTCACGATTAAAAATAACGGACTTTATACCGAGTTTTTCGGCTCGTTCTAAAACATAAGCATTTTTATTGTTAGAAAGTATCAGCTTTACTGAAACCTTATCGTTTTCGGAAAAATATTCCGCTATATTTTGTGCGTTCGTTCCCGAACCTGATGCAAAAATTGCGATATTCATTTGAAATTTTGAAATTTTGAATATATTATAAATACGT
>JAOZMN010000651.1 GCA_029934265.1 Bacteroidales bacterium | reverse complement strand
TTAACAGCGATTTAACGATAATCGAGAACTTGCAAAAAGATGAAAAAAGTAAAATCAATGAAATTGAAGAAATTATAAACCGACAAGAATATACTTTTAAAAATTTCAAACTGTCAGGAAACGAAACATCTAATATTACCGATAATGAATATGTCGAAATGGTGAAAAACGGTAAAAAACATTGTCGGCGAGGAGATGTTTTTCAGATAGTTTTATCTCGACAATTTTCGCAAAGTTTTGAAGGAGACGACTTTAACGTTTACAGAGCTTTACGTTCCATAAATCCTTCACCTTATCTTTTTTATTATGATTATAATAATTTTCGATTAATGGGGTCTTCGCCCGAAGCACAAATTAAAATAACCAATGGAAAAGTTATAATCAACCCTATTGCAGGGACTTACAAGCGAACAGGAAATCGAGAAGCCGACAAAAAACTTGCGGAAGAACTTCTTACCGACAAGAAAGAAAACGCCGAACACGTTATGCTTGTCGATTTGGCAAGAAACGATTTGAGCCGAAATGCAAAAAACGTGGAAGTGGAAATTTATAAAGAAATTCAATATTTCAGTCATGTAATACACCTTGTTTCAACGGTTAAGGGTGATTTTAAAGGAAATTCACCGCAATTTATTGCAGATACCTTTCCGGCAGGAACGCTCAGCGGCGCACCGAAATACAAAGCAATGGAATTAATCGACAAATACGAAAATCAAGACAGAGGATTTTACGGCGGAGCGGTAGGTTTTATCGGACTTAACGGCGATGTAAATCTTGCCATTGCAATTCGTTCGTTTGTCAGCAAAGATAATATTTTGTATTATCAAGCCGGAGCCGGAGTGGTTGAACAATCCAATGAAATAAGCGAACTTAACGAAGTGAACAACAAACTCTCAGCACTCAAAAAAGCAACCGCAATGGCAGAAAAATTATAAAATACAGGAAATATACTTCCGAAAAAAACACATAATATAAGAACTGAAAAAAATGAAAATATTAGTCCTTGATAATTACGATTCATTTACTTACAATTTGGTGCAT
>JAOZMN010000321.1 GCA_029934265.1 Bacteroidales bacterium | reverse complement strand
ACTCAAACTTTTAGAATAACTAAGATTTATAAAGTTGGCGACCATTATGAAGCTATTGCTACAATTTTTCAAAATTTCTGTGGATATGGCAGTGATGGACGAGCAAGGTATTGTGATACAACAAGGAAAAATATAAAAATATACATAATTCCTGAAAAAACTTATGAAGATGGCGAACTAAAAACATATTGGACAGTGAAATTTGGAGATGTTGATGTAGCTGAAACAAAAGGTAGATAAGTCTTAAAACAAAATAATTATGAAACACACATTGTGGGATTTAAAATTAAATCTTAGCACCCAAGAAAATCATTATATTTAAAGTGTTATTTTTAGGGTGTTACAAATTAGAAACAGATGAAAAAAATATTTATAGTAAATGTATTGTTTTTGTTCCTTGTAGCAAATGCAAATTGTCAAAATTTGACTAACAGATTTGATGAAAACAGATTACAAATTAGAGTTAAACAACTTGATGAATTTATAGAACGCTTTAATTATACAACTAATATAGAAGGAAATAAAATTAATACTTTCGACATTTCAAAACGCAAAAATTACATTCTCGGTTTATTTAATCAAAAAATAATACCTGCTGATAAACCAGACAGTATGCTGTTGATTATTAATAATTTCATAAATACGGTTTGTAATAAAAAAACAGAAAATTTCATACACTTTGAAGATGCCAATTGGTATGCACAAGCATATTGTAAGGTCAAATTTAAAAACAAAATTCATGATATAAGTATAGTTCTTAAACCGGAGAAAATAAAAGAATTTGAGTATAAATGGGTAATAGCTGCTGTTGAAACTGATTTTTTAAAATTGAAACCTGAAAAACGTAACCCAGGACTAATGATTTCACCAGTTGATAACGAAGTAAATTTTATGAGTTTACCTGACATAACAAATGAAAATTCTACAAATGTATTGAACTATGCAGGTTCTAATTACCAAACAGATGAATTAAGTGTTTTTTTTGCACTCATAAAAACAGGTTTATTAAAAATTCAAAATGTTCAAAATATTAAATATCATTATTTACAAATTCCGGAATGGATATTTACAGTCGAACATTTTGAAAGAGATAGCGAAAATGTAGGTTGGTTAATATCTTCAATACAAAAAGTAAATTCAAAAAGTAAAACAGAATACAGTAAAACAATTCTAAACCTCTACTAAAATGAAAAAGATTATTTTATACATTATTTTATTGCTTTCTGTAATGCCAACAAAAGCAGATGATTTAACGGATTATCAAAAACAAAAAGTAAGACAAACAGTTACTCAATTTTGTAATTTAATAACTCACCTTGCAAAAAGTCAAGAAAATGCAGAAGAAGAGAACACTGAATTAGTTAAGCTTTGTTATACTCCCAATATATCAATTTGTGATGATTTGAATAATCGAGGCGAGAATCTTACTTTTGATAAGTATCTCTTTTCTATTTCACTTAATTATAACCATTCTCTTATATTTTCTTTTAAAGAAAATATAAATTCTACGGAAGTATTAGGCTTAATGCAACCAAATCTTGAAAAATCTACCGAATTTAGTTACGGTCAAATTGAACTGACAAAAACAATAAAAGGTAGCGGGATTAACAAAACAGTTAAAAATATTTTCACAGTAGACTTATCCAATTACAGAATTTTGGGCATTAGTAGTGGTACAGCCAAAGAAAATCCTTATGATTTATGGCTCATGGGAATGACTGCATATAATAAAAAAGAGCTTCAAAAAGCATTACAATATTTTGAGAAATGTGCAGAAATTCCAGGAACTAACAGATATGTACTTCATTGTCAGTACGCTACTGGCATAATGTATATCAACAAAGAAGGCTGTAAAGAACTTAAAAGTAGAGAACGAGATAAAAGAGGGTTAATGTGGTTAAGAAAATCAGCAAAATATAGCCCCCTTGCACGACAAACATTAGATAGACTTGGAGATTATTAACTTAATTATAAATATTATGAAAAGAATTATTACAGTAACTTTTTTAGCATTTATTTGTACATTCAGTTCGGTTGGACAAATAAAAAAAAATCAATTCTTAGTACATCAACATATTAGCTGGGCTTATTTTCATGCACCTTTACGAATGACTTTTCCAACAGACGGCTATGTAATTCAAAAGACATCTTTATTTGGAGTTGAAAAAAATCAAAAACCTGAACTTGGAGACAATTATCTTGGAATAAAAATACTTCTCATTCGTCCTTTGTCAAATATTGGAGGTTTTATATATTTAGATTACAAAACAAAAGGTATTTCTTTATTAAAACCAACTACCGATAAGTATATAAATATCCGTTCTCAAATATTTGCACCTGCTGTTGGTTTGCGTTTTGTTACTGGTGATTTTACAAAACCGAAAAAATTAGTACTACAAATAGGTGCTGCATATAACTATACAATTAAACACAAGGGCGAATATAATGATGTTAAAGCTGTAAACAATGGCTTAACAGGTATTTTTGGATTTGGATTTGATTTTATTCCGGGAAGAAGAGAAAGTACAACAGAATGGATGCCTAAAAATGGTTTCATTTCTGTAATACTCCAATATCATAAAGATTTTTATAATTATTTTAATAACAACTATTCAGATGGTAGTGGAAATTACCCTTATACAGACTTTAAGACTAATTTTGGTTATATCGTACTAACAACTACGATTAGAGGAAGTAGTTTTTTTTATCATGATAAGTATTAATTCAGAATTATTTTATAAACTTTAACTTTTAAAAAATGAAAAAAATTTATTTAATTACAATTATTGTACTATTCTCACAATATGCAAATTCACAATCAGAATGGAGTTATAGATTTTATTTCTCTCCCTTTAATGTCAATGTTCTGACAGGAGAAAGTAGTAATGAATTTAGACTATCATATAAAGGTTTTGGCTCTTTGTCTTATCACCTAAATAATGGTCTTTATTACGGTGGTAAAATTTTCTCGATTGGTAGTGATGCTGGTTTTGTTTTTAAAACCTTACGATTTAAAGACCATTTAATCCCTGTTAGCGAAAATGAAGTTATAAATTGGCGAGAAGATTCTAATCCTGATCATACTTATAATGATAAATTCTTTTTTGGTGATAAAACAAAACTTGCTTTAAATTATTTTAATATTTCTCCTGGATTTATAATAAATACAAATGTAACACAAATAAAAATTAACTTTACAGTAGATATTTTATTATGGTCATCTCACAAAACGTATTGTAAAGAAAATGATGAATCATATAGTAATATTATAAGAGAAAAAAGTAATATTCAAGCAAATAATTTACAATATGGCTTATTTATAGGATTAGGTTTACCTGATTTAAAATACAAAAAAACAGGATATGAGCTTGGTGGACATAGTACAAGCTCGTCTAATTTTAACTTATCAGGACTAATGCTTTATTACAAAGTAACTTTAAATCCATTATTTAGTGAGGGAAATGGAAATAGTGTATTTATGAATACAATTGGAGTAGCAGTGAAAATTTAGTTCTATTTAACTAATGTAAACTACTTATAATAAGCAATTTATAAATGCCTTATTATTAACGATGATACCTTCTAAATAATATCCCAAATATTTTTTCTTACACTACAACGAATAGAAATCAGAAAAACTGAAATCTATTCGTTTTTTTTATATATTTTTACAGTCTGTGAAGAAACAGATTTTAACGGACAAGTATAGAACCATATCATTTTGTTGGTTGTCAGTTGCTTGTGGTTTTTG
>JAOZMN010000320.1 GCA_029934265.1 Bacteroidales bacterium | reverse complement strand
AGTAGTATATACTTAATAGTAACTGCAATATTCAATACTTTTTGGCATTTAAGAATTACAAAGCAAATAAAAACTGAATTGGAAGATGATGAATGTATTCCTTACGGAAAATATCTAACTTTATTAAGCTTCCTTTTTATATTATTATCATATTTCGATAAAATAATTATTGGGTTTGTTAATATTGAAATGCTTGCTGTTTTTGCTATTTCAATAAAATTATTTGAAACGGTGAAGGGTATTATTAAAAGTTTTTACACTGTTAGTTTTCCTAAATTTGCACAATACAATATTAAAATAGAATTGGACAAGGTTCTGTTATTAATGTTTGCCGGTACTATTGCCGGAATTATTTTATATTTTATTTCAGAACCTGTTATTGTATATTTTTATACGGAAAGTTATCGTGAATCAGCAACTGTTTTTAAAAAATTATTGTTTGTATTGCCTCTTATATTTATAAATCCATTGTTTTCAAATAAGATTAATGCAGAAAAAAATAAATCTAAAATAATAGCAATTAAAATATTTACTCCAGCCGGTTCAATTTTAATTTCAATATTAACATTTATTATTACAAAAGATTTAGAATATTTTATACTCTCAAAAGTATATTCTATTCAGGTATTGAATTTTGTAGTACTATCTCCAATATTTTTAAAGATAAAAAAAAATTAATAACCAAAATATTCATGTAAATTATCGGTCATTTTTTTTTTCAAAAATTCTATTTCCTCATCATTAAAATAATCAACAAAACCATGTATTTTACCTCTTCGTGTTTTGTATGTATCGTCATCGTTTTTATCCGATGGTTTTAATTTATCTGTTTTAACACCACTGTTTTTTTCTATTTCTTTCATGTTATTAAAACAGCTGTAATTTATTGCCTCTTTAAGTACTTCTTGTTTTATATCATTAATCCCTATAAAATCAACAACTCTTTTTAACTGATTTAATGTATCATTTTGTAAGTCTTCATATCTTAAAAGCATGAAGTTTTTAGGAATATTTTTATTTCGATACCAAATATTATAAAATTCAATTATTGTATCAAAACCTCCGTTTTTTTCATTTATATAATCTGATATATTGCCTGTTATAGGTTTCCAGAAGGAGTCTTCTCTTTTTCCAAGTTTATTTCTTTTAGTTTTTTCAAAAAATGAAGAAACAAGCACGTCTATGGGGTTTCGGACTAAAAAAATAACTTTTGAATTTTTATATTTTCCTTTGTTTTGAATTAATTGTTCCGGAGTCCTGAAAAAATTTTCATTATCATCGTGACTGAAAACTATAAAGGGAACTTTTTCAGAAAAAAAAGTGCTGAATAATTTTAAATTAAATAACTTGTCTACCTTAATTCCTGATAAACCCAAATGCTGTTCCAGCAATTTTCCTAACATTAAGTTAAGCCAAGTGCGTCCTGCTTTAGGAAACGAAATTATATAAGTATCTACTTTTGGTTTTTTTTAAATTTCATATCCTTTACGACTAAGAAAATTTACAATTATTTTTTTCATTTTTATTTTTTAGCTATTATAAAATATCCTCCATGAAAGTTTCCAAGTATTTTATGATTTTTAATCCAATTTGTATTGTCTAATTTATTTAAAATATCAAGAAATGGAAATAATAAATATCCAAAATATTTAAATCCAAATGGTAATGATTTTACAAATGTTTTTATCATTTCTGTTAAAACTGTAAAAAAATACCCTGTAATAATTATTTTTTGAATTTTAAATCCTTGTTTTTTAAGTTTGCCTTTCCATTTAGTGTTTGTCCAACGCTGATAGTCATTAGGGTCTGCATGAATTTGATACAAAAAAGGTACAGAGAGCATAAATTTCCCTTCTTTTTTCAGTACTCTGTAACATTCCGAAATTCCATGGTCTATTTTTTCAACATGTTCAAAAAGTTCCATCGCATTTACAATATTGATACTTTCTGTTTTTATGTTTTGCATATCTGCAACATCTAAAACAATATCAGGATTGTATTTTTTTTCAATATCGGCAAAAATCCATTTTTCAACTTTATTTTTTGGTTTTTTGAATGCACCTCTGTCTCTACCTCCAATATCTAAAATAATTCCTTTGTATTCTGATATATATACTGCTTGTGTTGTGTCTAATATTTTTCTTCTATTTGAAGCTTTTAAATAATATTTTACTTTTGTAAACATTGCCTATAAATTTTATAACTAAAATAAATAATTTGAGCAAAAAAAGAATAAAAAACATTTTGGTATTTTAATAGCTTTTTGGTATTTGCATATAATTTCTCATCAAGCTCTATCAAATTACTTAATAAATTAGCTATCATTATTTTTTCAAATTTTGATAAATGTTTTAATATGTTATTTTGTCTGTTTGAATTGTTTACTTTACCTTTTGTACGCTGATTTTTATACATCGAATTTGCAGATGCGTGTAGGTGATTAATTGATGGTATAAGTAAATTTTCAGTAAATTTAATATCTAAGAAATCACATATGCTTTCCATTTGTTTTTTTGTATTAGATATCAAATCATCATAATAAATAATTTTATAATTATTTATATTTTCCTCATTTTTAAATGTTTGCTCCATCAAATACCTTTGAAACAAAATTTTTTGAAAAGTATTTGATTTTCTGTTTCTATACTTATCAAGTCGTTTTAAAGACACTATATTTTGAATTGGATCTCTAACAATATTAATAAATTTAGCTTTCGGATATTCTTTTAATAATTTAGAAGTATGTAATTCATTCAAAGGTGTTTTTTCAATCCAGTATTTATAGTTCTTAATTTCAATATGTTTTGTTGATGCAATAAGACTTAAAACAATAGATTTAAAAATTCCTTTCTTTTTTTGAATAAAAAAATGTAGGTGATTTATAAAATTTTGATACATTTCTTCTGCTTTCCCATATACCCAATATGGTTCCTGTCCAGTAGGGTTTATCATACGTTTAAGCCATGTTTCTCCTATCTTATCAATATTAATATTTTTAATATTATAAAATTCATTAATGTAATGAGAGTCGCCTGGTAATACAAAAGTTTTTTCATGCCCATCAAGTAATTGTGCTAATAAACTTGTTCCTGATTTCATATTGCCACAAATAAAAACCGGGTTGTTTTCAAATTTTTCAATTTCATTTAAACTATTTATATCCAAATAGTCAATACTTAAACTTCTATTTTCTAATAAATATTTATAAAATTTAGGGATTTCAGAATTAAAACTGTACCATGCTTTTTTTCTTTTAGGCCAATCTTTATTACGCTCTTCCAGTATTTCATTTATTTTAGGGTAATTTTTTTTTAAATAACTCATCTAACACTTAAATTTCAGACCTCCGTCTGTTTTAATATTTTTACTCACCACACGCTTGATACACAACCATTTGAATGCAACCTTCAACAGATTACAAGAATGACGATTAATGACTGCGAAGTAAATTTCAAAATACCTTATGTAACAAACTCCTGCAAACCTATCTTATCATTAATATTCCAAAAATTACCGATAACTGCAAGTCCCCATAAAAACATTACTGTTCCGTGTATATCCGGTTCGTTTTTTCCTTTGGTTATATATGCTCCGTAATAATTATTGTTTGTTTTGTTCCGATAAAAAGAAAATGCTCCAAATTTACTGTGGTAAAATTGTTTATATATGTCTAAACGCTCTTTTATGAATTTTTCTATTTCATCGTACCTGTATTTTCCTTCGGACAATTCATTTGCATAACGAAGGACATAAG
>JAOZMN010000319.1 GCA_029934265.1 Bacteroidales bacterium | reverse complement strand
TATGTATTTGAAGTATTAAAAGTCAAGTTACTTAACTTTTATTAAGGAAGTTTTATTTATTTTCAAAAAAAAGTCGAGTTACGATTTGAAATCGTACTCGACTTAAATTAAGGTTTTCGACCAGTTTAAAGTGGTAAAACCGTATTTGTAATGTATTGATATTACGACTATTATGTAAATAAAAATTGCAATTTCAAAACTTCAAAATTTAACCTGCATTATTCATAATGCAGGTTAAGATAAAAGACCTTATTTTTTTTCTTCTCTTTTTTTCTCTTCTATTTCTTTCAATACTTTTTCTTGAACGGCTGCCGTAACCTGTCGATAGTCTTCAAATTCCATTGAATAGTTTGCACGTCCGCTTGATATATTTCTTAAAGTGGTTGCATATCCGAACATCTCCATCAAAGGAACAAAACCATTAATTTTTTGAGCACCTTTGCGGTGTCTTCTCATAGATTCTACCTTTCCTCTTCTTTTATTGAAATCACCGACAACGTTTCCGATATAATCGTCCGGAGTGTTAATTTCTATTTTCATTGTAGGTTCGAGCAGTACCGGTTTACCTTTCAAAAATGCTTCTTTGAAACAAATAGATGCACAAGTTTGGAAAGCTCTGTCGGAAGAATCGACAGGGTGGAAACCGCCGTCAATAAGCACAGCTTTTATGTCCACGATAGGGAAACCTGCAAGTATTCCTCTTTCCATTGCGGCTTTTAAGCCTTTTTCTACCGAAGGAATAAATTCGCCGGGTATCCTGCCGCCTTTAATTTTATCTACAAATTCAAAACCTTTACCGGGGTTGGGTTCAAAGCGAATAAGAGTTTCCGCAAATTGTCCTTTACCACCGGATTGTTTGGAATGTCTGTGTTTATTTTCTCGTTCCGTTAACATTGTTTCCCGCAATGCCACAGCCGGCTCTCCTACTATAACATCAACTTTAAATTCATCTTTAATCCTGTCCATAATAATTTCCAAATGAAGTTCTCCCATTCCTGAAGCTATAGTTTCATTTGTTTCTTCATCGAAATGTGCATTAAAAGACGGGTCTTCGTTTGAAAGTTTTGCAAGTGCTTCGCCGAGTTTTCCTTGCTCGTTTCTGTTTGCCGGTGAAACTTTTACTTCAATAACGGACGGCGGTACGTGAATAGTTTCAAGTAATAATCTGTTGTCGGGGTCGCAAAGCGTATCGCCTGTTTTAGTACTTTTCATACCGATAAGTGCTACGATTTCTCCTGCACCGGCTTCTTTAATTTCTTCTCTGTCTTTTGCTTTTATCCTGAAAATTCGTCCTACTCTTTCTTTTTTTCCTTTGGAAGAATTAAAAATAGACATTCCTGATTTTATGGAGCCTGAAAAAATTCTTACAAATGTTTGTTGTCCTACATAAGGGTCGTTTATAAGTTTGAAAGCAAGTGCCGCAAAAGGAGAACTGTTTGAGGGATTTCTTGTCAAAGTTTTTTCTTCGTCATCGACTTCTGTTCCTACGGTTGCACCGATGTCAATCGGTGAAGGAAGGTAATCCAAAACAGCATCGAGTAATAATTGTACACCTTTATTTTTATATGCAGAACCGCAAAAAACAGGAGTAATCATTAATTTCAAAGTTGCTTCACGCACTACTTTTTTAAGTAAATCGTTAGGGATTTCTTTTTCTTCCAAGAAAAGTTCCATAATATCATCATCGAAGTCGGATATTGCCTCAATAATGGTATCTCTTGCTATAGCTGACTGTTCTTTAAATTCTTCCGGTATTTCTATTTCACTTCTGTGGTCATTTTCGTTAAAAGTATATGCTTTCCCTTCAATAACATCAACAATTCCGGAAAAATCATCTTCCGCACCTATCGGAATTTGCAATGCAATGGCATGAGCATCAAGGTATTTGTTCATTTGAAGAATAACTTCCTGCATATTTGCTCCTCCTCTGTCCATTTTGTTCACAAAAGCGATGCGAGGCACTCTGTATCTGTCGCCTTGATTCCAAACGGTTTCACTTTGTGGTTCAACTCCACTGACTGCACAAAAAACGGCTACCATTCCGTCGATTACTCTTAACGAACGTTCTACTTCGATAGTAAAATCAACGTGTCCGGGAGTATCTATTATGTTTACTTGATGAGATTTCCATTCTGCCGAAATTGCGGCAGATGCTATTGTTATACCTCTTTCTTGTTCTTGTTTCATGAAGTCCATTGTAGCGGCACCGTCATGTACCTCTCCTATTTTACGATTAATTCCCGTATAGAAAAGTATCCGTTCGGTTACGGTTGTTTTTCCTGCGTCGATGTGAGCCGCAATACCAATGTTTCTTAGCTTTGTGAGTGGCATTTTTAAATTGTTAATTATTAGTTATATAAGTATTAATGAAAATTAAGACCTGCAAGGTTTTAAAAAACCTTGCAGGTCTTGATATAATCGAAATTTTATGTCATAAAACATACATAAAATTCGTAATTCGCTGAAATTCAATATTTTTAATATTCTGTATAGAATAAAAACGGTCGCAAAAGTATTACTAATATATTTAATAACAAATTTTATTTCCTATTTTTGACTTTTTACATTATTTTTATTTTACAAAAACTTTTCCGGCACCGTTATATGAGTGATATTCACCATTATACATAGCATCAGCTCCGACCGGTCCCATATTAAATTCGCCGGTTGAAACCACACGAATCATATAATAGAAATTTTTTGTTTTATTTGTAACCGTAGCAAAAAAAGTAATTCTGTCGTCTCTCATATCCGTATTTTCGGGATATGATTTATTTTTAAATTTGTCGCTTAAAGCAGGGACGGAACTCAAACGAGGATTTTCTATTTCAAAACAAGCCGGCAACATATCGGTAACGGCTACATTTTCAATAGTTGTATTTTGAGACCCTGTAACCGATAATTTTACCACAACAAGTTCGTTTTGTGTAAAATTATTTGAAGTTTTTTGCACTCCGTTTCTGTCATAAAAAGTTTTTCGCACTTTCAGATAATTATCTTCTTCAATATAAGAACCGTCAGAACTTATACCTTCTACTTCGTAGTAATAATACAGTTTTCCGTTTCCTTGTACATTTATTTCGATATTGTCGGATTGCAAATTTTCGGTATTCAAAGTAAGTGTTCCTTTTGAAAAATCGGCAATTTTATTGCCTCCGGATTTTATTACTGCCGTGATATTCGATTTTGCTGATTTTCTTGCAATTTTTCCCATAGCAAGAAATGTAAAAGCTCGTTCTTGCGTATTCAAATATTTTTGAGCTTTATATTTTTGAGACAAATGTCTTGCTAATATTTGCACTTGGATATTTTCCGGGTCAGCTTCTATTAAAGCATTAAGCGATAGTGCTATATCTCTAATCGGAGAATGAAAACTCCCACCGAAAACAGGCATTGATTCTTCTCCTTCAAATGCTTTAGGGACAATTTGTTCAAATCTTGATTTATCGCCGGAAAGGGCATAAGATGCTGCCAATAAATATTTTGCATCTAAACTTAACAAATCTCTGTTTGCTTTGTAATAATTCATTGCCGACATATCTTGATTTCCCGAAAGGGCAAGTACGTAAAGCGAATAAGCAAGTTCTTTGGGTGCAATTTTTTTATTTTTATCTCTATTATAAATATATTTTATGGTTTTTCGTTTGCGAACTTGTTTTTTCAAATATCTTAAAATATTTTCCATAAATTGTTTATCGACATCATAACCTGCTTTTTTTGCTTCTATAAGAAAATGAGCGGCGTAGGCTGTTCCCCA
>JAOZMN010000046.1 GCA_029934265.1 Bacteroidales bacterium | reverse complement strand
AGGGATAAGCAGGGGTTTAACGCCGCATATATCGCGAAGATGTTTCAGAAGAAGTTTTTGAAACTGCAAAACGTTTATCGCACGAAAGTTCTGTACAACTTACCGGAAATATCATTAAAGATGTAACACAGCTCGGCGGATATGAGCTTCAAATTTCTGATTTAAAACTTATAGGAACTTCCGAAGATTATCCGATAAGCAACAAGGAACACGGTGTTGAATTTCTAATGAAAAACAGACATCTGTGGCTTCGTTCCAAAAGACAATGGGCTATAATGAGGGTTAGAAACAGAATTATATTTTCTATTCATAACTTTTTTCAAAAAGAAGGTTTTGTACAAATGGACGCTCCTATTTTTACGGGGAATGCAGCGGAAGGAACGACAACACTTTTTTCTACAAAGTTCTATGAAACAGAGGCTTATTTAAGTCAATCCGGACAGTTATATGGTGAAGCAATGGCGATGGCAATGGGTAAAATTTACACCTTCGGTCCTACTTTTCGTGCCGAAAAATCAAAAACAAGAAGGCATCTTTCAGAGTTTTGGATGATAGAGCCCGAAATGGCTTTTTACGATAACGATATGAATATGGATTTGATAGAAGAATTTATTAAATACATTACAACGGACGTGAAAAATAATTGCATGGAAGAGTTAGAAATTCTTGAAAGAGATATTAGTATTTTTGAAAAAATTTCGGAGAAAAAATTTCCTCGTTTAACTTACGCTGAAGCTGTAAAAATTCTTAAAGGAGAGAAAAAAGTTAACGGAAAAACAACTATTGAAACTCTCGAAAACGACCTTAAAGAAATAAAAGAAAATATTCAAACAAATATAACGACAATATCCGAAGCCGAAAAAGAAATTGCCGGCGGAGTAAAAAAAGGCAAAAGAAATTATCTTCAAAATAAAATTGCCGGACTAAAAAACGACATTACAAATCTTGAAAAACAAGAAAAAAACATTCCCGATTGGTTAAAATCCGCAGAAGATTTTAAATACGGTAGCGACTTCGGCGGTTCGGACGAAACTGTACTTACTCGAATGTTTGATGTTCCCGTAATGGTTTATAACTGGCCTCACCAAATAAAAGCCTTTTATATGAAACGAGATGAACAAAATCCCGAACTTGCAAAAGGCGTAGATGTACTTGCTCCCGAAGGATACGGTGAAATTGTAGGTGGCGGACAGCGTGAAACCAACGAAAATTTACTTATCGAAAAAATTAACGAACACGGTTTGCCCATGTCTGCTTTCGAGTGGTATTTGGATTTGAGAAAATACGGCTCTGTAACTCATGCCGGTTTCGGATTGGGTCTGGAACGTATGGTATCATGGATTTGCAAGCTGAAACACATAAGAGAAACAATACCATTTCCGAGAATGTACGGAAATTTAATGCCATAAGAAAAGCTCTTATAAATAATGAGCAAGTACTCACATATTCTAAAAACACAGGAACTCAAAAATTTTGATTATTTCGGAATTTCGGATATAGGACAACTGCGTGATGTAAATCAGGACAGAATATCTTACACTGAAACCATTAACGGAGAACTTTTTATAGTTTGCGATGGTGTCGGAGGAGGAGTTTCCGGTGAAGTTGCAGCAGAACTGACTATTGAAAATATTACAAGTAAACTTTCTCAAAAATGGTATGAAGATATTTATTCTGCTGTTGGTGATGCAATTTCGGAAGCGAATAATGTAGTTAAAAAATATTCAAACAAAACAAACAATCAACTTGGCACTGCCTCTACCATTGTTCTTGCTCTGATAAGAGACAACGAAATATATTATGCTCACGTCGGAGATAGTCGAATATATTATTCGGTCAATAAAAAACTTTTTCAAACAACAATTGACCATTCTTATGTTCAAGATTTAATACAAAAAAAAATTATCAGCAAAAAAGAAGCAAGAAATCACCCTAAAAAAAATATCATAACAAGAGCCGTAGGAGCAAATAACGAAATAGAACCCGAAATTTGCAAAAAAACATTAAAACCGGAAACCGGAAACTTATTATTACTTTGCTCCGACGGTTTAACAACGATGCTTCCCGACAAAGAAATTGAAACAATAATAAATTCGTCCGATAATGCCGAAATTATTTGTAAAACTCTTATCGAAAAAGCAAACAATAAAGGAGGAGAGGATAATATTTCCGTTCAAATTGTACGTTTTTTCAATATAGAACAAAAAACAAAACAAAAAAAGACAAAAAAAAATCACATCTTTAAAAAGAAACGAAAAAAAAAGATTTTTTTTGTATCCGTAATCTTATTAATTATTCTAATTCCTTTATTTAAAATAATTTCAACTGAATTAAAAACAATAGGACAAACTTCTGAGTTTCTTACTAAAAAAACATATCCTTCCGATTTTTATAAATATTCCAAAAAGGATACAGTTGTCGTCATTTTTATTAAAAAATATGAAAACATAATAGACCGTTTACAATTTTTAAATATAAGTCCGGAACAAACGGGATACGGAACTGCAATAAAAAGTAAAAATCTTTTTTTTAAATTTTATATTCCTTGCAAACAACTTTATTTTGTAAAACTCGGCGATAATTTCTGTATTCTTGAAAAATTATTCGATGTTACAAAATATGAAATTTTAAAAGCAAATAAAAAAAGTAATTTTTCACTTACACCGGGCGAAATTATTATTATACCCAAAAAGCGTAAAGTTCACAGGCAACAAAAATGATAGGAGAGTTTATAAATAATTACGAAATAGACGAAATAATCGACCAAGGCGGAATGTCGGTTGTATATCTCGGCATCCATAATTTGCTTGGCAGAAAAGCAGCAGTTAAAGTTTTAAATCCTTTACTGATGCAAAAACCGCAACTTCGCAAACGATTTAAAACAGAAGCAAAAATTTTATCGCAACTGCAGCACCCTAACATAGTTACACTTTACGATTATGTCGAAAACGATTACGGAATATTTATCATAACAGAGTATATAAAAGGTGAAACCCTCGAAAATTATATCGACTTAGTTACAGGTCCGATACCGGAAACTAAAGCGATAAATATAATGGCACAAATTCTTGCCGCCATTGGCTATATGCACTCTAAGGACATAATACACAGAGATATAAAACCTTCAAATTTTTTGATAACTGATACCGGAGAGGTAAAACTTATAGATTTCGGAATAGCAAAATCACTTACTGAAAAAAATCCTTTACTCACAAAAGACGGAACGAAAGTAGGGACAACATTTTATATGAGTCCGCAACAAGTCAAAGGACGAATTGTGGATAGAAGAACAGATATATATTCGCTTGGAGTTACTTTGTTTCAAATGGTTACAGGACAATATCCTTACGAAAAAGATGCTTCGGAATACGAAATTTACAATAAGATAGTAACCGATCCGTTACCTGATGCAAAAAGTTTTTACGTAGGAGTTTCCGACAAAATACAATTAGTTATCGACAAAGCAACGCAAAAAAAACCTATGGACAGGTTTCAGTCCTGTAAAGAATTTGCAACACTTTTACA
Organism: Bacteroidales bacterium; assembly: GCA_029934265.1. Classification (GTDB taxonomy): domain Bacteria; phylum Bacteroidota; class Bacteroidia; order Bacteroidales; family JAADGE01; genus JAOZMN01. The sequence continues at coordinate 10,121 of JAOZMN010000046.1, read as the reverse complement.
AAGCTCGCAATCCAAAGAAAAAAATATAAGAAGTCTGAACCTGCAAACACGAGTAATTGAAGCGGCAAATATCGAAATTACTTCAAAACTTTTTAATAAAACTTTTTGGCAAAATCTTATTCTGATAATTGCCGGACTTACTTTCTTTGTTGCTATCGGGACGGGTGTTTTTTTTCTTACAAACAAAGATATAAGGCACGTACTTGGCGGGTCGGAGAATTTATATGCAAATATTAAAGGTAAAAAAGAAATTGTCGAAAAATTAAATTTCGGAGAAACGGTAAAAGTTCTTAACGATAATTATAAAACAGATAGTTTGGGACAGCAATGGATGAAAGTTTACAGTTTGCGAGGCAATTCCGGTTACATACAAAAAAATGATATTGCAAAAGCTCAAATTTATCGACAAATAAATTCTTTTTTGGCAAACAAATACGCAAGAACTCTGATTCCGGTAAAATACAAAAGAGCTTTAAGACGTTATTTCGTTGATAACAGATATATTAAAAACAATGTTGCTCGTTGGAAAATTTATCCGGAAGAATTAAGAGAATTTGAAAACAACACTATTACATTCGGTGATTTTGACGGAAACGAAAAAGAAGATTTTGCTTGCATTATTACACAAATAAATACCAAACAAAGTAAGTTATTATTAATACTTGATGATATGCAAACAATTATATCACTGGACTTTACGGAAGATGTAAAACTTCGTACCGTAGAAAAAGGACAAGATGGCGGACGCTGGTTTATAGGGAATACCACCGAAATAAAATCATCAGGAGGAAGAGTTTACGAAACAAATAAATACGAAAATTTATTAATTGACGGAATTTTACTTAATAATTCACAAACAAACGAAACATATATTTATATTTACAATTCGGAAGAAAAAATGATAAACAGATTTTTACAAGCTAAGTAATAAGACCTTGTTAGTATTTGATGTGTTTAAAAACATTGTTTTTGATGTTGTTTTTCCGATTAAATTAATATTTTTGCAATCTCAAATTATTTAATAATAAATATATCTATATATTATGATGAAAAATTATTTATTCGGTTTGCTGTTTTTTCTTGCGATAATTATATCAAGCTGTGGAAATGACAATACTTCCGACAAAAAAACAGTAAAAGAAGATTCTGTAAAAACAGAAGTAAATGAAGCAGAAGTTTTATATGATTTCTTGGAAAAGTCCGGTGATTATATAAATTCCAAAGGAATACCGGCATTGGTTAAAGCAAATGAAGTTTATGCAAATCTTAAAAATTATCATATCATTGATGTTCGTAAAAATAAAGATTATGTTGCAGGACATATAAACGGTGCGGTAAATGTGAAATTTTCGGAACTTATAAAATATATGAAATCAGGAATTTCGGCAAGTGCTTATGAAAAAATCGTTTTGGTATGCTATTCAAACCATAAAGCATCGTATGCTGCTTCTATTTTGCGAATGCTCGGCTACGGAAATGTCTATTCAATGAAATGGGGAATGAGTGCATGGGACAAAAACTTGGCAGAAAATAAATGGCTTAAAGGAACATCTAATAAATATGCGTCTAAATTAGTTACGGAAGAATTTCCGAAAGGAGACAAAGACAAATATCCTCAAATAAAAACAGGTAAATATACCGGGTATGATATTCTCGAAGCTCGTGCGGAAGAATTACTTAACAACATGAATTTCAAGATTAAAGCAGATAAACTTTTTGAAAATCTTGACAATTACTATATCGCTAATTATTGGAAATCGGAACATTATAAACTTGGGCATATTCCCGGAGCAATACAATATACTCCTAAAAAATCACTTTTAAAAAACACTGTTCTTTCGACTTTGCCTATCGACAAGCCTATTGTTTTGTATTGTTATACAGGACAGCACGCTTCTTTCGCTGTTGCGTACTTGAGAATCTTGGGGTACGATGCTTACGCACTTGCTTACGGAGCTAACTCGTTTATGTACAATGAATTAAAAGCACTTGGAATAGGCAAACAGTTTAACGGCGAAAAAGAGATTAAAAATTATCCGCTTGTAGAAGGAAACGAACCAAGCATAAAAAGTGAAGAAACTCCGGACTCTGACAGTAATGTTGAAGAAAAACCGGAAACTAATGCTCCCGTTATTAAAAAGAAGAAAGTAGAGGAAGAAGAAGGTGGTTGTTAGATAAAATAAATTTCAAAAAATATTAAAAAACCTTTTTCTTTAATTTGGAAAAGGTTTTTTTGTGAAAAAGAAGGTGAAGACCTTAAAAATTATATTTCATTCTGATGAATATCATATTAAAAATTTGTCTTGAAATTTCACCGGAAAATTGATTTGGAAATCCACCTGAGAAAGTTTGTGCAATCAAGGAAAAATCAAGTTTTGAAGATAATGAATATGCTATGGAGGGACTTATAAAATAACCTTTAATTTTTGGATAATACATTCCTGAAAGTGTAATATTTAAAAGGGGAGTTATCGGATACATTACATTAAGAAAAAAATTATATTCTGTAAAAGAAAGATTTTTTACACTTGCCGGTTGTGTGTAATAATCCGTAAAATTATTAATTCCTTGTCCGGATTTTTGCTCGTTGTACAGAAATTCAAATTGTATCATCAATTCATTTTTGAACATATAATCGGCGGAAAGTGTAGCAACAAAAATACCGCTTGTGTCTGCGAATTTTTCTTTTGCCTGTATGTAACTTGCTTCGCCTCTGAAAGATACGTTTTTTATTGCACCTTCCCAGCCGAAACCTGCAAAATAATCGGTTTCTTTTATTATTCCGGAAAGAAGTTGAATATCATAGTTTTTGAAATTAAATTTATATAAACCTGCTACCGAAATTTGCTTTGAACTGTCTGCACTTGCAACGAGTTCGGCAGAAGAGGTATAAGTCGGGAAATATTCTAAACGAATGGCATCTGTTCCGGGTTTTTCTTCATAATCGAAATCGAAAAATGAATAATTATTGAAAATATCGTTGGGATTCCATACAAAAGTGCGTCCCCAGTTTATTCGCTGTCTGCCTGCGGTTGCTTTGAATTTTTCTATTTCGTAAGTAAGATGAAATCTGTCTATTTCGGTATTTCCGATAACTGATTTTTTATCGAGAAAATTATAAGATAAATCTATTAAACCTTTGCCGTTTTCAAGCATTTGAGCATAACCGGGTGTATATTCTACTGTTTCACCGGTAAAAATTCGGTTTCTGATTTCAATACCTGTGCTAAAATGCTCATTTACATACCATTTGAAATTCAAACGATTATGTAATAAATTATCATTTACCCAATTATTATTTATGCTGTCGAATAAAAATGATTGCATATTTGTAATATAACCGGAAAATTCAAGGTTCTCAAATTTTTTTTTCTTTTCTTGTGAAAATACGGCTGTAAAGGATAAAAGAAGTGTAATAAAAATAATAAATTTTATATTTTTCATTTTTCATTTTCAATTATTTTAACAATTTTTCCGTCATCTACGGTTATTACTCTTCTTGCTCTTTTTACTACTCGATTGTCGTGTGTTGAAAATATGAAAGTTATATTTTCTTCTTTATTGAGTTTCTCCATTATATCGAGCAAATTATTTGTCGATTCCGAATCAAGATTTGCTGTCGGTTCGTCGGCGAGAATAAATTTTGGTTTTGATGCCAAAGCCCTTGCTATTGCGACTCTTTGTTGCTGTCCTCCGGAGAGTTTACCCGGACGGCTGTTAATTCTGTCGCCGAGTCCGACTGCTTCCAACAGTTCGATTGCACGAGTTTCTCGTTCTTTTTTACTTTTGCCTTGTAAGTGCATTACAAATTCGACATTTTCACGAGCCGTAAGAACCGGTATTAAATTATATGCCTGAAAAACAAAACCTATATTATTCATACGAAAGTCTGTCAAACTGCTTGGTTTTAAGTCTCCTATATTAGTTTCATTTATTATTATTTCACCGGAAGTAGGGGAGTCTAAACCGCCAAGCATATTCAAAAATGTAGTTTTGCCGGAACCGGAAGGTCCGACTATCGCAGCAAATTCTCCTTGTTCGAAAGATAAATCTATTCCTCTAACGGCGTGTACTTCAATTTCGCCCTCTTTGTATATTTTATTCAGATTTTTTACTTTGATTATTTCCATGATATTTTATTAAAAAGTATATTTTTTCAAAATCAGACCCTTAGGGTTTTAATTAAAATGCTGTAAATTAAATATTTAGATTTATTAAATTTTGTTAAATCAAACCCTAAGGGTCTTTTTAGACCGAACTCAAAGTATGTTTTTTTAAAATCAGACCCTTAGGGTTTTAAGTAAAATGCTGTAAATTAAATATTTAGATTTGTTAAATTTTGTTAAATCAAACCCTAATGGTCTTTTTAGACCGAACTTTATCATTACTTCAAAAAAGTTTTATTATTGTTCATTGTAAATTGTAAACTGTTCATTGTTAAACGTCTGCTCTTACTGCTTCGGCAGGATTTAATTTTATTGCTTTTATTGCAGGATAAATTGAAGAAAGAATTGCTGCAAATATTACCAAAAGCGTTATTCCTGCGTAAATGTCGGCTTCCATTTGCGGATAAATAATTGAAGAATATCCTACTGCTTCCATTCCTTCTCCTATGCTTGCCGATAAATCGAGACCGTTTTTTGCAAAATATTGCATAATTCCGGCGTTTATAATTAATCCGGCAACAGCTCCCGTACAGGTTAAAAATATAGTTTCTATCATTATCATAAAGAAAACTTTTTTTCTGTTCATTCCTATTGCGGATAGCATTCCGAGTTCTTTTGTTCTGTCCATTATTGCCATCAGCATTGTGTTGATAATTCCGAAAGATAAAGCGGCAAGTATAAGTGCAATAATTATATAATTGTAAAATATCATATATTCGTCCATCATTACAAGTTCCGGATTTATTTCTTTCCATGTTTTTATTTCGTTTTCCGGAAGGGTAGGAGCGAGGCTTGTTTTTATTTGGTCTGCAAAGTCTTTATTATCAAGCATACAAGCTATTTCATGAAAATTATTTTCAGAAAATCCGGCTTCTCTTATCATGTCTTTTTTTCGGATAAAAACATTCATTGCATCAAAAATCGAGTTATTTGTCTTGTAAATTCCGCATATTCTGTATCTGCTTTCTATTAATTGACCGGTTTTGTTCAGAAATGTTATTCGTATTTTTGCTCTTTTTTTGAAAAATATTGCTTTTCTTTTTAAAACAAATTCATTTTCTTCGACAAATTTATCATCAAAAAGTGTTTTTAGAGTATCAAGATATTTTTTTTTTGTTCGGAATTTGATATTTTTCAGGGATTTTAATTTTGTAAGTTCTTTTTCTTTAAAAATTTCGGCAAAATCGAATAATGATTTTTCAGTAATAATATATTTATCGAGAAGTAATTGTTTGGCAAGTTTTTCACCTATAAGAACTTGATTTTTTTTGTCTTTGGAAAAATAATTGCCGGTGGAGTCTATAACTGATTTATAAATTTGAGTTACTTGTTTTTCTTGTTCCGGATTTATTCCCAAAAGCATAATACTCGAATTTGCACGAGAGGTACTTGCCATTGCCGTAACTTTTAATCTGCCGGAGAAGGATTTAATTTTATCGGTTTCGGAAAGTGTTTCTATAATTTTTCTTGGATTTTTAATCAAATATTCTATTTCATTATTTGCTTCAAATTTAGGGTTATGAATTTGAATATGAGAACATTCGTCGTTTAAAATTGATTTTGTGCGTTGTGCCGTTACGCCGTTCATCAATGCTACGCTGAACGAACCGGCAAGCAAACCTATCAGAACTGCAATAATTACTATCAGACTACGCAGTTTATTTCTCCAAACATTTTTCCAAGCAATTGAAATTATCATAATTTGTTATAAGTTAATAATTATCCATTATAAATTGTCGATTATTCATTACTTTAGTGCATCTATTACTTTGAGTCTTAAAATATTAATAACAGGGTATATCATTATAAGTAAGACAATTATCAGTACTACTATTACTTGATTGAGGTAATATTCGCCAAACCATGCCGTCGGCATAATCGGTTCAAAACCCATATCTTCGTATAATTTTGCAGTATCGCCTGTTAGTCGTATCGGATTATAATATCCGGCAAGTACAATCGGGACACTTCCTATAATTCCGAAAAATAATCCTATAAAAGCAATAAAAAACATTTCTATTGTGGTAATAATTCCGAGTTTTATTTTTTTCATGCCAAGTGCAAGCATAATTCCCATTTCTCGTTTTCTTTCTGCTGTCATCATAAGAACAGTGCCGAACAGTCCGAATGCTATAACTATGTATAAAATTCCGAGCATCATTTGACCGCTTTTGTCGTCCGAATTTATTTGTTGTGCAAGTTCTTTGTTGCTTTGCTTCCAGTCTCTTATGATTATATCATTATTATTTAAGACTTCTGATAATCGTTTTTTTGTAAGCTCTATATCTTCCTTCGATTTATTTATTATATTAACGGAATATGTACTTAAAAATCTTGTTGTATCTTCTGAATTTTCGGATATTTCGTAAGCAGAATAATACTCTTGGACGGTTTTAAGTTCGCCGTAAATCAGCAGATTGTCGAGTTTAGGATTTAAAATTTTCACTATGCCTTTCACCGCAAAAAGACCTTGTGCACTTGCTCCGTGTCTGCCTTGTCCTATCATTACTAATGTATCGCCTGTATTGATTTTTAAGAATTTCGACAAACGGTCGGATATTAAAATTCCGTCATCATTTTCTGACAGATATTCACCATTGTATTCACAATTTGAAAAGATAGTTTTATCACAATTTGATTTAGTTTCCTTTTCAATTTTTAAGTCTGTTAATAGAGAATTTTTATCGGAATATGAATTGTTTTCTAATAATTTTAATTTTTCTTTTAGTTCTTCCGATAGATTTGTTTTTAAGATTTTTGATAAGGCCGATTTTGTTAATCTGAATTTAACAATTTTATTTTTTAATTTTGTCATTTGGTTTTCTTTATAGGGAATAATTCCGGTAAATAATATGCCTTTTGTTTGTTTGCCGAAAGAGGCAAGCGAAAAATACGACAGGCGAGGCACTACGGATTTTATGTTTTCGGTATTCTTTATTTTTGATATAATTTCAGGGGAATATTCAATGGAATTATCTATAATTTGCTCGTCCGGAAAGTCTTTGTTTTCAACAGTTAGATATCCGGAATATGATTCTATCATGCTGTTTATCATGTAGTCGTAACTTCCAAGCTGGAAGGAACGCATTATAAGTGCCAGAAATGTTGCAAAAAATACCGATGAAACTGTAATAAGTGTTCTTTTTTTATTTCGGAGAATATTTCGCCAAGCTATTATTATGTATTCTTTCATTTTGCTGTATTATGTGTTTTAATTACAGTAGCTTATGTGTGGATATTTATTTTTGTGGAAATCTTATACCGAGACCTTTTTTCATGTTTTGTTGCGAAAAAAAACTTTCGTTTACCTGTATATTGAATTTTATGGATTTCATTTCAACTATTGTTTTATTTCCCGGTTCATCGTCCGGAATTAGTTCAAAATATGTGGGGATTTCTCTTCCGTCCATTGTTTTTATTTTAGAAGCGTTTTCTGTTTTTACAAGATAATTATCCTCATCGTAGTATTCTGTTTTGAGTTGTAAATACCCGTCTTTGCTTATCCATTTTAATTGTTTTCCCCATACAACAGATGTGTTTTCTTTGGGAAGAAGTTCAATTTTCCAACAATCTTTCCCCGCTATTTTTTGACTTCCGATAATTTTATGAGTGTAATCTTTAACTAAAGATGATTCGTTAAGTAATTCGTCATTTGAAAAATCCGACCCCATCCAACCTTGTGAGAGCATAGCCGGAGGAAGTTTTACTATTCGTTTTATTTTCGGATTCCAACTCCACATTTCTTTGTTTCGTTTCAGAAAACTTTGTCCTGCTTCTTTGCTTGGGGAATTTATAACCGTGAGTGAAAAATTTACTCCTTTCGAGCAAGTTTTAAATGACATTGTTCTTGACCATTTCGGGCGAACTATTGTCATTGTCATTTCGCTGTAATTTGATGTGCCTTGCATCAGTTCGTCTGCTTTTTTTACTATTTCTTTCGGGTTTTGGGCTTTTATGCCGGCAAATAGAAAGATTAAACATAGTGTTGCCGGTAATTTTAATTTTTTCATCATTTTTTTGTGAATTATTTAATTGCGTAAGCTGTCAAATCACCCGCCGGGTGTTTCATTTTATACAAATTTTCGAATTAATATTTTTTTGATTTCATCAATAGGGTAGAGTTCCGGTTGCGATATGTAATTCAGTGAAATTCCGTCGAATGTGCTTCCGAGTAATAATGCGTGAATTTCGGGATTTTTGATGCCTTTGTTCTCATAATATTTTGTGAGAGAGTTAAGAAAAGGCATTGTTACTTCCATAATTTTAGCGTTTATCAGTTCTAATACATCTTTTTGTATGGCAATAGATACATATAATTTCCAAAAAGTAATATTGTTTTTTAGAGAATCAAATGTTTTGTCGATTAATGTAATTATATCTTTTTCTGAAAGTATTGTGTTTTCATTAAAATTATAAATTTTAAAAAGCATATCCATTCCCTCTTCCATTATTTCGAGGAGTAAGCATTGTTTACTTTTGAAATAATTATAAAGTAAACTTTTAGAAACTCCTGCATTTTTTGCTATTTTACTTATCGGACTTGATTTATAACCAAATTCGGCAAACATTTCGAAAGCAGTGTTTTTAATAAGTTGTTTTTTATTTTTTATTTCCTTTTGGGACATTAATTATATTTTTATGAATGAACGGTCGGTCAAAGTTAATTGTTGTTTTTTGAAAAACAAATATTTTTTGCGTTTTTTTATGAGTTGGAAAATTCTGCTTTTGTTTTTTTGAGTAGGGTGGGGGAGTTTTGAGCCGGAGGTTTATGGAGTAAGTACACGCACTTAAAAGAAAACTTATGGCGAAAGCTTTGTTATTTTTGTACAAATTTCTATAAAAATTTGTATGGCGGTAAAACAGGAGTTAATTTTAGTTTTTTGCCTTTGATTATTGATTTTAGAGTTCGATATGCAAAAACATAAATTGCGTAAGTCGGATTGTATAATAAGTTTCCGAAAAAAGATGCAAGTTTTTTATTTATCTTTTTGTTGTAGAATAATTTAAGTTTAAAAATTTCTCTTTTTACGTGAAATGGGTAAGTATCACCTCCATAGTGATATATTGCAGGTTTTGCAATCATGGTATCATAGCAACTAAATTTGCAAATTTGTCCGAAAACATCAAGTTTTGTGTGGGAATTTCCGGCAAGCTGCATATCATTTCCGTTTCCTGTTACAGGTTCGGCATTGTGCATACCGAGTGAAATTGACATTACAGGTTCGTCGGCAATCAGTCCTCTGTGTTTATATAAATTCAGATTATCATATTTTTTAATTATTCCGGCACAAGCTGCATAAACTTTTTCTGCAAGTTCCGATTTACGGAAATAATATACACCTCCGTTAAATATAACCATGTAAGGAAGGTTAAATTCTTTTGAAAGAATTTTAAAATCAACATTGAATATTTTTCCGGAAGACTGCTTTTTGCCAAGTACACTAATATCTTTATCTTTAAATAAATCGAAAATATATGAAACCGACCGAACTGTGAGACAATCGGCATCTATAAAAAGTGTTTTGTCAAACGGGCTGTATTCGTATATTTTAAGTTTTTGAACATAACCTAAACCGTAGTCGGGATTTGCAGGAATAATATAATCGTAATAATCTTCAAAAATACTTTTGTCTTTGTCAGTAACGACGGCACGTTTTATATCAGGGTCGTAAAGTTTCAGGCACATGGATAGGTATATTGCCATATCTATGTATTTTTGTTTTCCTTGTGCTATGGTTATTATTCCTCTTTCCAATTTTCTATGCTTTATTATTTAATATCAAAAGTTTGTATAAATACGCCAAACCGCTTGCCAAATGTAAAATAAATATTCCGGATAATATATAATCTTTATAATTAAATTTGAAATTTTTACCGATAAGTTCTTTTATATGTAATCCTATTGTAACAACAAAAAGTATGTAATTTGTCATTATCATTTGCCAAATAAGATTG
>JAOZMN010000318.1 GCA_029934265.1 Bacteroidales bacterium | reverse complement strand
ATACTGTTTTTAATCGTTTTATTTCGGAAATAAGAGATGCTGAAATTCAAAAAGACAGTATGCGTTTCAGAAGAAACTTGGAACGTATAGGCGAAATTTTCGCTTATGAAATAAGTAAAAAACTTGATTACAAATCTGTTCAAATCGAGACCCCTTTGGGCGTTTCGGGAATGAATATTCTACAAGACAATATCGTACTTGCTACAATATTGAGAGCCGGTTTGCCTCTTCATCAAGGACTTTTAAATTATTTCGACAAAGCTGAAAACGCTTTTGTTTCAGCGTATAGAAAATATCATCAAGACAATACTTTCGACATAAAAACAAATTATGTATCGTCTCCGGATATTGAAGGTAAGTATTTGATAATATCCGACCCGATGCTTGCAAGCGGTGCATCTTTTTTGGAGGCTTATAACAGTCTGATTGAAAATTCCGCACCACTTCATACACACCTTGCGGTGGCAATAGCTTCCAAAGAAGGGCTTGCCTATATTCGGAAATATATTTCACCCGAAAAAATGACAATTTGGGTCGGTGCCTCCGATAACGAACTGACAGCAAAATCCTACATCGTTCCCGGACTCGGAGATGCCGGCGACCTTGCCTACGGAGTGAAAGTCTGAAATTTTACAGTTTTTAATAACTTTTACTCATACTTTCAGGAATGGCTAATATAAAATCTGCTTTTTCTAAATTTTCATCAGAAAATTTGTCGATATTTTTCTGCGTAACAGTCGAAATTGTAACGATATTTAAGCTCGGGGTTTGTTTTTTCAGAAACCAAACTATTCCTTCATGATTATCGGAATGGTAGGTTCCGTTAAAATGAAGAAAGATTTTCCCTTTCGAGAAATTATCTAAAATAATATATGCCATTGTTGCATCTTTTACGGCTTGTGCATCGGCAAGAAAAGTCGTTTCTTCATGTACTGAATTATGCGAAGTCATTGACCAATAGCAATCAAGTTCTTTACTGTATTCAATCGGCAAAGGCGGAATATTTTCAAGCGATTCGTCCGAAAGTTTCGACAGAGCCGGAAGCCCCTCTCTATAAACGTAATTTGCATATCGGCGAGGAATATTTGTTGCAAAAAACATAATATTATTTTCTTTTGAATATTCGATAAGCGGTTTGTAATCAGTACTGTAATTTGACCATAATCTCATTTGAGATTCAAAACTTCTACTGGTTATTATACCTTTAAGATATTCATCAATCATAAGTTGTGTATCGGTTTCAAACATTTCTGCTCCGGCAATTATATTTTTATTTTCGGAATGTAAATCTTTCAAAACTTCATATTCCAACCAATGACAAATCGGATTATTATGTAACTCTCCAAACAAAATAATATCTGCTTTTTTCAATTTATCAAGCATTTTAGAGTATTTTATTTCTTTGCCGGCGATGTCAAAAAGTCGATAAGCAGGTTTGTCTCCGGTCATAAAACTAAATGATATAATTATTGTGAATAAAATTAATGTTTTTGATTGTTTTGATTTTAAATTTCGTAATGATTTTTTCATAATTTTAGTCTTTTTTTTATTCGATAAATTGTGTTAAAATGCTAATTATTAAAAAAACATATTCATTTTTTTGTGGAGTGGATATAAAGTCCCTCAATGAGGGTTTTATTCGATAAAAATAAATTTATATTCGACAAGCAAAGGTATAAAATTCTTGAAATAAACAATGAGTTCGGTATAAAAAGACCCTTAGGGTTTGATTTAACAAAGTTTAACAAAGTTTAACAAAACCAAATACTTGATTTGTAGCCGGTTACTTAAAAACCCTAAGGGTCTGATTTCGAGAAAATATACTTTTTAGACAGAAAGAAACAATATTTAAAAATTTATAAAAATCGGCTTTTTTTTATATATTTGCAGAAAACAAAAACTAAACGATAATGAAAGCATCAAAAACATTTAATTTTTCGGACAGCAAGAAAGAATATGTTATAGAATTAAGAAAACAAAGAAAATTTCCTTGGTGGATATTTTTATTTTTACTTCTATTAATATTTTTAATCCCTGTCGATAGAACAACACAAGTCAAGGCATTGGACAAACGCAACAATGCGGAAATTTCTGAAGCTCAAATAAAAATAAATTACACTTTTAACGAAAAAACAGCAGAACTTTCCGGCAAAACCGGTCAAGACGGAATTACTGAATTTATATTAGACAGATACCCTTTGTACAGAGTCCTTTTCGGAAAAACGGAAGGACAAATAAAAATAGTCGGCGAACATTCGGAATATTTGCCTGTTTCGGCAGATAATACAATAAAAGAAGCATTAAGCAAAACGAAACTTTTATATTTTGAAAAACCGGGTAAAGATTTGCGTATCGTAACAATCGACTCATTAACAGGAGAATTATTATCTGATATTGAAGTTACGCTTGAATATTCCGGTTACACTGATAAAAAAACAACTCAAGCAAGCGGAATTGCCGATTTTAAAGAAGTTGTTCTAAAGCCGGGCAACGAACTTGTTATACGAGCAAGAAACGAAAAATACGAAAACGTCCGTAAAAAAATATCAATAAAAGTTGCCGGCGAACCCAAAGTTGATACCCTAAAAATGCTTTCCATAGACAAAGGCGGAATGAAGGGTGATAGAGGTGAGGTGAATGTAAATTTAAAGTGGGAAAGTACAGATGACCTTGATATTATGATGGTTACGCCATGTAAAGACACTGTTTTTTTTAAAAAAAGAGAACTGATTTGCAAAGGTTTCACAGGCAAACTCGACCTTGATGCAAACGCAGAAAGCTCAACACTTTTATCGTCTCCGCAAGAAAATATTTTTTGGGATACAGCACCGGACGGAGAGTACAAAATTCTTTTGCTTTTTTATAAGAGAAATAAACTTCGCAAAGTGCCATATACAATTACTCTTATCATAGATGATAAAAAACAAATTTTTACCGGCAAAATTAAAACTCTGCAAAAGCCACAAGTGATAAACGAATTTACTTTCGGACAATTGCCGTAAATTAATTTACAATGAACAATGAATGTGTTTGGTATAAAAAGACCATTAGGGTTTGATTTAACAAAATTTAACAAATTTAAATATTTAATTTATAGTCTTTTAATTAAAACCCTAAGGGTCTGATTGCGAAAAAATATACTTTTTAGATTGACCTGATGAATGTTTTGAAAAATTAAAAAAATAATACAATGAAAGTAGCAATTTTAAAAGAAACAAAGACACCGTCGGACAGGCGAGTAGTAGTAGCACCGCAACAAGCATTAGAACTTCAAAAAAAGTTTCCGAATGTTGAACTTTTCATACAAAGGAGTAATATTAGAGCCTACAAAGACAGCGAGTATGAAGAACTCGGCTTTATAATGCGTGATAATGTTTCCGATTGTGATATTTTAATGGGCGTAAAAGAAGTAGCCATTCCGGAACTTATAGCCGATAAAAAATATTTATTTTTTTCGCATACCGCTAAACAACAAGAATATAACAAACCGCTTTTGCAAGAATTTCTGAAAAAAAATATTCAAATGATAGACCATGAATATCTTACCGCAAAAGAAGGTTACAGACTTGTGGCATTCGGACGTTGGGCAGGAGTGGTAGGAGCATACAACGGTTTGATTGCTTACGGGAAAAGAAATAATCTTTATGATTTGAAAAGAGCAATTGATTGTCATGACATTTCAGAAATGGCAAAAGAATTACAAAGCAAAGTAAAACTTCCGGTAATAAAAATCCTTATTACCGGAGACGGTCGTGTTGCCGGAGGTGCTGTTGAAACG
>JAOZMN010000650.1 GCA_029934265.1 Bacteroidales bacterium | reverse complement strand
CGAAAATGACAGTTTTTATATTATTTTTGTATATGAAATTATCATAAATAATGTTCGTTTTTTCGCCATAAGACAGTGAAAATAAGCAGAAGGTGAAACAGATAATCAATAAAAAAGTTTTATTTTGCATATTTTTGTTTTTTTTGAAATTCTACGGACAAAGTTAAACATTTACAATTAAATCATCGACATTGAGAGTAAGAATATTATTTTTAATATCAATTTTATTATTGATATTTTTTTCTTTTTTTGATATAACAACAGGGACAGCGAAGATTTCGGTTGATGATATTTTTGCATTTTTATTTAGAAATGATTTATCGCAAACACATTATATAATACTTACCGAGTTTAGAATCCCGAAAGTATTTACTGCAATATTTGCAGGAGCGGCACTTTCGGTTGCAGGCTTACAAATGCAAACAATTTTCGGCAATCCGCTTGCCGGACCTTATGTATTAGGTATCAGTTCCGGAGCAAGTTTGGGAGTTGCACTGCTTTTGCTCGGTACTTCCGGAATGTTCGGACTTGTAATGTTGTACGGATTAAGTAATTGGCTGATAATATTTGCCGGCTGGCTTGGTGCGGCACTCGTTTTGTTGCTGATATTTTTGGTTTCCGTTCGTGTAAATGATGTAATGACAATACTTATACTTGGTGTACTTTTTGGAAGTGCAATAAGTGCCGTGATAAGTATTTTGCAATATTTCGGAGATGCTCAAAATCTTAAAATCTTTGTTATCTGGACAATGGGAAGCGTTTCCGGAATAAGCAAAGAACAACTTTTTATTTTTGTTCCCGTTATAAGCGTAGGATTATTGCTTTCCGGTTTTTCGGTAAAGAAATTAGATTTACTTTTGCTTGGCGAAGAATACGCAAAAACATCAGGTCTGAATTTGTTCTCGACAAGGTTGCTTATTTTTGCAAGTACAAGTTTGCTTGCCGGAAGTATTACCGCTTTTTGCGGTCCGATTGGATTTATCGGAATAGTAGTGAATGTCATCTGTTTTAACGGTTTTTGTTCTGTGCACCAGCTTTTTACACTTGATGA
>JAOZMN010000045.1 GCA_029934265.1 Bacteroidales bacterium | reverse complement strand
TCACTCCTCCGAATTTACCTGTTTTAATAAGATTTAATTTTGCTTCAAAATTGTTGGTTGTAATTGTATCTGCTTTATATATAATTAATTGTGCAATTTTTTCGTTTAAAGAAATATTATTTAGAAGAGTATCTGCCCACTTTGTGTCCGTATCAAGAAAACTTGCCGTAAATTTTATTTTCTGCTTCTTTTTCTTCTCTGCAAATTTCACGACAAGCAATGCAACTGCCATAAATATTATTGCAGTAACGACATATTTTGTTAAAAAAATAAGAGTTTCGTTTTTTTTGTATTTCCGGCTCATTTGCAGAAGAATAATTGAGTTATTGAATAATTGCAATATTGTACATTATATTCAAAAATTTGTATTCGCAATAATTTTGCCAAGTTTTTTTTAAAAATAGTTTAGCTTGATTTTAAAATTTGAGAGTTCGTAGAATCAAAGTATATTTTTTGATATTTTGTTAAATCGGAATTAATTATCTACCTTTGTCGTTTATAAGGCAGTACTTTTTTTATGCACTGTTTAGCAGTAAGTTAAGTGTAATGTTTATTTTGAAACTGTACCCATAGATGCAGTTTGTTAGCATATAATATAATGTCGGAAGCAGTGAATAATATTAATTTTTCGGAAAAAGAATTTTATCAAATCTTGTTTGAAAACAAGAAGATAAAACTATCTTCCGACAGTATTAAAAAAATTGAAGAATCATTTAATTTTCTTTCTAATTTTGCCGAAAAAAAACTGATATATGGAATAACTACCGGTTTTGGACCGATGGCACAATATCGTATTTCGGAATCGGATAGAATTAAGTTACAATACAATTTGATACGCAGTCATAGTGCAGGAAGCGGAAATCATATAGATGCTTTGTACGTTAAATCCGGAATGCTTTGCAGATTATCGACTATTTTAAAAGCAAAGTCCGGTATCCACCCCGAAAGTGCAATTTTATTAAAGGATTTTATCAATAACGATATAATACCGGTGATTTTTGAACATGGCGGAGTGGGAGCGAGTGGAGATTTAGTACAGTTGTCACATTTAGCATTATCGCTTATCGGGGAAGGAGATGTTTACTATAAAGGTGAGTTAATGCCTGCAAAAAAAGCGATGGACGCTTGTAATTTGAAGCCTGTTTCTATGTATATAAGAGAGGGGCTTTCTTTAATTAACGGGACTTCCATAATGACCGGCATAGGTATCGTAAATTATTTTTATGCGAAAAATTTATTGAATTGGTCTGTAGCGGCTTCGTCCGTAATTAATGAAATTATGGATTCTTACGACGATGGTTTTTCTTCGGAATTAAATTCCGCCAAATTGCACGAAGGACAAAGTGAAATTGCAAAAAAAATGCGAACTTTATTGAAAAACAGTTCTTTAATAAAAAAACGAAGTTCTCATTTATATAACAGAAAGGTTACCGAAAAAGTAATTGAAGAAAAAGTTCAAGAATATTATTCATTGCGTTGCGTACCGCAAATACTCGGACCTGTTTCGGATACGATTAAATATGCCGGAAATGTTATATTCAAAGAGGCAAATTCGGTAAGTGATAATCCGGTTGTAGATATTGAAACTCAAAACGTATATCACGGCGGAAATTTTCACGGAGATTATATTTCGTTGGAAATGGATAAGTTGAAAATTGTTGTTACAAAAATGACAATGTTAATGGAAAGACAACTTAACTTTTTGATGAACCCTAATTTGAATCAAAAAATGCCGCCGTTTGTAAATTTGGGCGTTCTCGGTTTGAATTTGGGAATGCAAGGAGCTCAATTTACGGCAACTTCTACCACTGCAGAATGTCAGAGTTTATCATTCCCGAATTATGTACACAGTATTCCGAATAATAATGATAATCAGGATATTGTAAGTATGGGAGCTAATTCTGCTTTGATAACCAAAAAGGTAATTGAAAATTCTTATGAAGTATTGGCAATTTATTTTATTTCACTTATTCAAGGAATTGAAAGTTTGAAGATAAGTGAAAAAATGGCACCGGATACTCGAAAAATATATAGCGATTTACGAAAATTAGTACCGGTATTCATAGAAGATACCACAAAATATAAAGAAATTGAAACAGTCAAAAAATATTTAATGAATGTCGTAATCTAATTGATTCTGACCTCAAAAATTAGGGCTTAAAAATGGGCATCATTTATTTTTTGTAAGTGCTTTATTTTTAATTAAATGACGTAAAAAATAGTAATTAGTATATATTTATAAGTCTTTGAAAAACAAAGTATTAAAAAATGCTAAGTTTTGCAATGTCAGGTTATCGAAAATCATGTATAAATAGTTATGTGTCAGATATATAACGAGTAAAATATTAAAACAGACGGAGGTCTGTGATTATTTTTGATTGTTGATTTTTTAATAATTTATATACCCGGCTTTTATTTTATTCAAAAAGTAAAAGACCTTAAATAAAAAATATGAAATACGCACTTGTAACAGGAGGTTCACGAGGGATAGGTCGTCATATATGTATAGAAACAGCACGTTTGGGATATCCGGTTATAATAAATTATAACTCGAACAAAGAAGCCGCAGAACAGACCAAAAAGGAAGTTGAAAATATAGGAGTGAAAGCCGAAATATTGCAATTTGATATTTCTGATGTCGGACAGGTTGATAATGCAATGATTAGTTGGCAAGAAGAACATAAAGACGATTATATTGCAGTTTTGGTTAATAACGCCGGAATACGTGAAGATGCCATGTTGATATGGATGCAAAATAATCAGTGGGATAAAGTTATAGATACAAACTTGAACAGCTTTTTTTATGTTACCAGACGTGCAATAAAAGATATGCTTACAAAAAGGTTTGGTAGAATTATAAATATTGTTTCGTTATCCGGACAAAAAGGCTTACCCGGACAAACAAATTACTCGGCGGCAAAAGCCGGAGTTATAGGAGCAACAAAAGCATTGGCACAAGAAGTCGGCAAACGAGGAGTAACGGTAAATGCCGTAGCACCGGGTTTTATTGCTACTGATATGACCGATGATTTAGACGAAAAAACATTAAAAAAATTAATTCCTCTTAATCGTTTCGGTAAAGCAGAAGAAGTAGCGAATTTAGTCGCTTTTTTGGCTTCGGAAAAAGCATCATATATTACAGGAGAGGTTATCTCGATTAATGGAGGATTATATTAATTTAAAAATAGGACAAAGACTTTAAAAAAATATTTTATGAAACGAGTTGTAGTTACCGGAATGGGAATTTATTCCTGCATAGGCAAAAGTTTAGAAGAAGTAAAACAATCCTTGTATAACGGAAAATCGGGTATTTGTCTTGATGAAGAACGTTATAAATACGGCTATCGTTCTCCGCTTACCGGAATGGTTGAACGACCGAATTTAAAAGGTCTCCTGCATCGAAGATTGAGAAGCGGTCTTGCAGAAGAGGGCGAATATGCTTATATGGCAACAAAAGAAGCATTAGACCAAGCCGGGATAGATATGGATTTTCTTGAAAAAAACGAAGTCGGAATTTTTTACGGAAACGACTCTTCTGCAAAAGCCGTAATTGACGCTCATAATGTAATAAAAGAAAAAAAAGATACAACTTTGTTGGGTTCAAGTGCAATTTTTCAGTCGATGAATTCTACCGTTACTATGAATTTATCGGTTATTTTCAAGCTTAGAGGTATCAACATGACTATTAGTGCGGCTTGTGCAAGCGGTTCTCACTCAGCAGGTTTGGGATATTCGTTTATTAAAAACGGATTGCAAGATGTTGTTGTATGCGGAGGTGCACAGGAAACAAATTTCTATTCGATGGCAAGTTTTGACGCTTTAAGTGCATTTTCTGTTCGAGTAGATGAACCGACAAAAGCATCAAGACCATTTGATGCAGGAAGAGACGGATTAGTACCCAGCGGAGGTGCCGCAACTCTTATTTTGGAAGACTACGACCATGCCGTAAAACGAGGAGCAAATATAATAGCTGAAGTTTCAGGATACGGATTTTCATCTAACGGCGGACATATTTCACAACCGAATAATACCGGCTCTTTTATTGCTATGGACAGAGCTTTAAAAGACGCTTCATTAACTGCCGAACAAGTCGATTATGTAAATGCACACGCAACGTCCACTTTGCTTGGAGATTCGTATGAAGCAATGGCATTAGACCAATTATTAGGACACTATCAACCGCCGATAAGTTCAACAAAATCAATGACCGGACACGAATGCTGGATGGCCGGGGCAAGCGAACTTGTTTATTCAATATTAATGATGAATAACTCATTTGTTGCTCCGAATATAAACTTTGAAAAACCCGATGAATATTCTGCAAAATTAAATATTGCAGCCCAAAAAATTGATAAAAACATAGATGTATTTCTTTCAAATTCATTTGGTTTCGGGGGCACAAACAGTGCACTTGTTCTCAAAAAATTCAAGAAATAAAAAATCCCGAGTATATTGAGTGTTTATTGACAAGCAAAACAAATGAAAATAAGATTAAATTATTTTACGGGAACAGGTAATTCGTTAAGAATTCTTACAACATGCAAAGAAATTTTTGAGAGAAAAAATTATGAAGTTGAAATTAAATCAATTACAGAAAAAACAGATATTAATGCCGATTTTGATTTAGTAGGCTTTTGTTTTCCGGTTTATGCTTTTGGATTACCGAGAGTTTGCCGGGAGTATTTGAATGATATATCCAAACAACCGGACAGTAAGAATGCTTTTTTATTAGTAACCTGCGGAGAGATTGACGAAGTTGGTTTTGCTTTGGATATAGGTAAAAAAATACTGAAAAAGAAAAATTATAATGTTACATATTCTGATGCTATTCATATGCCGGCTAACTGGGTAACATTTATTACTTTACCGGAAAAAAAAGAAGCTGAAACAATTCTTGAAAAAGCCAAAGAAAAAACCGGTGTAATTGCAAATAATATTATTAACAACAAAGAGTATCACAGGCAATTCAATATTCCTGAAAAATTAAATAAATTCGGATTGTACAGGCAACATTACTTGTTTCACAGATTTGGAATCTATAATATGTGGAAAATGTTTAGAGTTTATGATAGTTGCAATTCTTGTGGTGCTTGTTCGGAGGTTTGCCCGACAGACAGTATTGTAATGAAAGATGGTAAACCCAAATGGGTATCATCATGCGAACAATGTATGAGATGTGTTAATTACTGTAAGCAAGAAGCAATTTATCAAACTTACGGCGGAAATACAAAAGGAAAAAGCAAATATATAGAACCGGGATTTAAACCGTTAAAGCAATAAAAACAGAACCAATATAATATTCAAAGTAAAGAATTTCGATAAAAAATATGAAATCCACATTGTGGGATTTAAAATTAAATCTTAACACCCAAGAAAATGATTATATTTCCATTACTTATTTTCAGAGTGTTACAAATTATAAACAGATGAAAAAAATGACAAGACAAGAAATAGAAAAAGTAACTAACGAATTTTTAATTGAAGAGCTTGAAATTGCTCCCGATGATTTAATTCCGGAGTCTAAACTGCGTGATGATTTAGGAATTGACAGTCTTGATTTTATTGATATTGTTGTTATAGTAGAACGTAATTTCGGCTTCAAAATAAAGCCCGAAGAGATGATAGAAGTTACTACTCTCGGTTTATTTTATGATTATATTGAAATAAATGTAAACAAATAATCGGTGGCGAGAAATATTGATTGGAAAGGGAAAACAGGTGGAGGGAATATAGGTCAGAAATTTTTGTATTTATATTTAAAACACGGAAGTATTACATTTACTTATGTAATATTGACTGTTGTAATTCCTTTCTATCTGTTAATTAATTATAAAGCAACAGTTAATATTTTCAATTATTTCAGGAAGCGACAAAAGTACGATATTTTAAAATCATGTTTAAGTACTTATTTAAATCATTTTTTATTCGGAAAAACATTAATTGATAAATTCGCATTGTTTTCAGGCAGACAAAAACTATTTTCCGTAAAGATTGAAGGTCAGGAAAAATTTGATGCTATTGTAAACAATCCTGATAAAGGAGCAATAATTATAAATTCGCATATAGGAAGTGCCGAAATTGCAGGATATTTTTTAGGACAAAATAAAAAGAAACTCAATGCAATCGTTTTCGGAGGAGAGTCGGAAGAAGTGCAACAAAAAAGAAGAGATGTTCTTGAAGTCAATAATATACACATGATTCCTGTTGTTGATGGATTTTCGCATATTTTTGCCGTATATAATGCACTCAAAAATGCCGAGTTGGTTAATATGGCCGGCGACAGAATATATCAAGGCTCAAAAAACATTGCAATTGATTTTATGGGAGATAAAGCCGGATTTCCCGTAAATGCCTTTCAATTGGCAGTAAAATTAAAAGTGCCTGTTCTTGGAATGTTTGTAATGCAAGACGGGAATAAGAAGTATAAATGTTTCGTAAAAAATATTAATGCAAATTATACAGGAAAGCGTTCAAAACAAGAACAAATTGAATTTTTAATGAAACAATATGTTTCATATTTAGAAGAAATTTTGAAAAAATATCCATTACAATGGTATAATTTTTACGACTTTTGGAAAAAATAATTTGCGTATAAACTATTGAATAACAGGCTAATAATTAATAAAAACATTAAAGCGGACGAAAGTCTGTATTGTTAGGAAAATATTATGGAATATAATTTCGGAGATGATAAAAAATCAGCTTATCAAGCACAGTTCGATGCTCAGAAAATAGCATTTGCACCTATAATGTTTCAAGCTGCAAGAGCTTTACGAAACTTGGGAATATTAGAAAAAATAAAAACTTGTAAAGAGGGAATTACCATTGAAGAAATCGCCAAAGACTTAAAACTTTTGGAATACGGAGTTAAAGTTTTACTTGAAGCAGGATTAAGTTTGGAACTTGTTTATGCAAAAGATTATAAATTTTTCATAACAAAAACAGGCTGGTTTATGATGGCAGACGAATTGACAAAAGTAAACATGGATTTTACGCATGATGTCAATTATCTTGGCTTTCACGATTTGGAAAAATCTATCGTAAATGGAAAACCGGAAGGACTTAAAGTTTTTGGAAACTGGACAACTGTTTATGAAGCCCTATCCGAATTGCCGGAACAAGTACGTGAAAGTTGGTTTGGGTTCGACCATTATTATTCCGATAATTCTTTTCCTGTTGCACTACCCGTTTTATTTGAATCTAACCCTGAAAAAATATTGGATATAGGAGGAAATACCGGTAAATTTTCCATAAAATGTGCCGAGTACAATCCCGATGTAAAAATCACCATACTCGATTTGCCCGGACAGCTCAAAGATGCTTATAAAAACATAGAAGAACACGGATTTTCGGATAGAATTGACGGCTATGCAATAAATTTGCTCGACCATACAAAAAAATATCCGACAGGTTATGATATTGTTTGGATGAGCCAGTTTTTAGATTGTTTCTCGCAAGAAGATATACTTGAACTTCTGAAAAAAGCAAAAAAAGCAATCAATGAAAATGGAGCTGTTTATATTATGGAAACTTTTTGGGACAACCAACTTACTGACGCAGGACGATACAGTTTAGTTGCCACAAGTCTCTATTTTACTTGCATTGCAAACGGAAACAGCCAGATGTATCATACAAACGATATGTATAAACTTATCGAAAAAGCAGGACTTAAAATTGAAAAAATTTATAATAAAGTCGGAGTAAGTCATACAATTCTTAAATGTGTCATAAATTAAAATGTTAATGAATATTTCGGATATAGATATACATTCTCTTTTGCCTCAAAAAGAGCCTTTTGTTATGATTGATAAATTGTTGCAATGCGATAAGCAAACAACGATAACATCTTTTGTAATAAAATCGGATAATTTATTTTTCGATAAAGAAGTTTTTACGGAATCGGGAATAGTTGAAAATATAGCACAAACTTGTGCCGCAAGGCTCGGCTATATTAATTCCGTATTAAATTCGTCCGGAGTGAAAATAGGATTTATCGGTTCGGTTAAGAACTTGAATTTACACAGACTTCCTTTGGAAGACGAAAGGCTTGAAACTCGTATTGATGTTCAAGACGAAATTTTTAATATTGTGTTAGTAAAGGCGACAGTTCGCATAGCGGACGAAGTAATTGCCGATTGTGAAATGAAAATAGCAGAACAGTAATGGAAGAATTATTCGCAGAAAAAGAAATTGAAGTTCGTTTTAGCGAAGTGGACTCAATGGGCATCGTTTGGCACGGTTCGTATGTTAAATATTTTGAAGATGCCAGAGAAGAATTCGGAAAAGAATACAATTTGGGTTATCTGAGAATATTCGGAGAAGGATTTTATGCTCCTTTGGTAAAATTGGATTTTAATTATAAAAAGCCGTTGGTATATGGCGATAAGATGATTGTAAAAGTAATTTACAAAAAGACAGATGCCGCTAAAATTTGTTTTAACTACAAGATTTTTTCGACAAAAGATAAATCTTTAATTGCAACAGGTGAAAGTATTCAAGTTTTTTTAGATAAAAATTATCAATTAGTTTGGAATAACCCGGACTTCTACGAAGAGTGGAAAAAAAAATATTTTTCTTAACTGTTATTTTTGACAAGTAAGTGTTCTTACATTATTTGTGCAACAAATACTTTTTTTACACATTTACTTATTTGTAATGAGTAAATTTACAGATATTTGCATGAGTGCGTAAGCAACATTGAATAGGTCGAAGACCTTATAGAATATTAAAACAGACTGAGGTCTGAATTAACAAAAAAAAGTGTTTATATATTTAAAATCAAATAATATTATTTCACCATTGGGTTTCAGTACGGAAGAAAATTTTACTTCCGTAAAGAGCGGTAAAACCGGTGTGAAATATTACGCTTCGGATACGCTTGGTGTTTCTGAAAATTTTTGTGCCTCAATTATTGATAATGAACTTCTTGACAGTAAATTTTCTTTAATTTCCGAAAAAAAATTGCCGAAATTTGAAAAAATGGCAATACTTTCGGTGTTTAATGCGACAAAAAATACTTCCGTTAAACTTTCTGATAAAAAAACACTTTTTATTTTATCGACAACAAAAGGAAATATTGAATATCTGAAAGAAAACAAATCAAATTCCGATAACAGTGAGGTTTTTCTTGGATATTCCGCAAAAATAATAGCAGAATTTTTCGGTAATACAAACGAACCTTTGGTAATTTCAAACGCTTGTATTTCGGGTTTGACAGCCGCAATTACCGCTAAGCGACTGCTCAAAACAGGAAATTACGATAATATAGTGGTAGTCGGAGCAGATGTTGTAACTAAATTTGTGGTTTCCGGTTTTCAGTCTTTCAAAGCACTATCGGAGCAAACTTGTAAACCTTTTGATGCACAAAGAAGCGGATTAAATATAGGTGAAGCGGCGGCAACCGCAATTTTCAGTGCCGTTAAAACAGAAAAAGAATTAGCTCCCGGAACTATTATCCTTGAAAATGAAGCAATTACTAATGATGCAAATCATATATCCGGACCTTCACGTACCGGAGCAGGCTTATTTTTGGGATTAGATAAAATATTAAAAAACGGCGACAATGAAATCAGCTTTATAAATGCACACGGAACCGCCACGCCGTACAACGATGAAATGGAAGCAATCGCCTTTACCGGAGCAGGTTTGGAGAATGTTCCGACAAATAGTTTCAAAGCTTATTTCGGGCATACATTGGGAGCGGCAGGAATTTTAGAGTTAATTATGTCAGCAGTTTCTTTACAAAATAATTTATTGATTAAAAGTTTGGGATACGAAAAAAACGGAGTATCAAAACCGTTGAATATAATAACCAAAACTCAAGAAAAAACTTTAAACAGTTGTATTAAAACCGTTTCAGGATTCGGAGGTTGTAACGCAGTAGGTTTATTAAAAAAAATACCGGATTGATGGATTTATCAGTAATAAAATATTGTCAAATTAAAAATAACGCTTGTTTTTTGAATGGAGAAAATATATTTCAAAGTTCGGAAGAAAAAACAGCCGATAAATCTTTGGTAGAGTTGTATCGGAGTCGAAAAATTAAATATCCAAAATTTTTTAAGATGGATAAGCTCGCCAAAACAGGATTTTTGGCAGTTGATATTTTATTGGAAAACACCGAACTTTACGGAACGGAACCGAAGTATAACACCGGAATATTTTTGTTGAACAGTTCGGCATCTTTGGACACAGATGAAGTTTATCTTGAAACAATCGGAGACAATTATTTCCCGAGTCCGTCTGTTTTCGTATATACTTTGCCTAATATCGTTATGGGAGAAATATCTATACGACATAAATTTTTTGGAGAAAATATTTTTTTTGTAAGCAGTAAAAAAAATAATTTTGCATTTTATGATTATGTCAATCAAGCATTTATCGACAATCAAATGAAATATGCCATTGTCGGTTGGGTTGATTATTACAGACAAAAAAGTGATGCTCTGGTTATGCTGATTAAAAAACAGGATAAAGAAACGGAATTAAAATTTGAAAAAAATACAATCTTAAATTTATATAAATAATAAAAACAGAATAAAATGGAAAAATTGATTATAGAGCTTAAAACTGAAATTATTAAAGTACTTAATTTAGAAGATATTACAATAGAAGACATCGGAAATGACGACCCTCTGTTCGGAGATGGTTTAGGTTTGGATTCGATTGATGCACTCGAATTAATCGTTCTGATGGAAAAAGATTACGGAATAAAATTGAAAGATGCTAATCAAGGAAGAGATATTTTTAAATCTATTTTGACAATGGCAGAATATATAAGTAAAAATCGCACTATTTAATTTGTGGGTTCTGTGTAAAAAGCCGTTAAGGGTTTAATTTAACAAAAAACAACAAATATAAATATTTTATTTACAGCTATTTACTTCAAATCCTTAGGGGCTGATTACCGGAAAATACTATTTTTACACCGGCTTAATTTATGAAGTTTTTAATTTGTGAATTTTATTAATTGAATAATGAAGATGTCGGAACAGTCGGAGTCTGTGTTTATAACAGGTATGGGAATAATTTCTGCCATAGGAATCGGTGTAGATGAAACATTGATTTCTTTGCGTGAAAGTAAATCGGGAATCGGAAAAATAAATCATATAGATACAATTCACGATTTGCCGAGTGCAGAAGTCAGTCTGACTGATAATCAAATGATGGAAATTTTGAATATCGAAGCGGGACAGATTGTAACACGAACCTCTTTGATGGCAAAAATTGCAGTGAAAGAGGCTATTACACAAGCAAAATTGACACTTGACGGAAAATTCAGAGTTGCACTTATCAACGGAACTACCGTTGGCGGAATGGAAAAAAGTGAATTATACTATTTCGATTTTCTCGAAAACGATAAGTATAACGAATATATTGAAGCTCATGATTGCGGTTCGTGTACCGAAAGTATCGCCGATTATTTTGGAGGAATTTCTTACGTTTCGACACCCTCGACCGCCTGTTCATCGGCGGCAAATGCTTTTATTTTAGGACAAAATCTTATAAATGAAGGTGTTGTTGATATTGCGATAGTCGGCGGAAGTGAATGTTTGACTAAATTTCATTTGAACGGATTTAAAACTTTAATGATTTTAGACGATAAAGTTTGTCGTCCGTTTGATGAAACGAGAGCCGGAATAAATTTGGGAGAAGCAGCTGCTTTTTGCGTATTGGAAGCTAAAAAAACTATCGACAAACGAGCCGTAAAACCACTTGCGAAATTATCAGGTTACGGAAATGCTTGTGATGCCTATCATCAAACAGCATCGTCGCCGGAAGGCAACGGAGCATTTATTGCTATGGATATGGCACTGAAAACAAGCAATTTACAGCCAACCGATATTGATTATATAAATGCTCACGGAACCGGAACGCCAAACAATGACGAATCGGAAGGTAGAGCAGTTGTTAGAGTTTTCGGAGATAATCCGCCTCATATAAGTTCTACAAAACCACTGACAGGGCATACCACAAGTGCAGCAGGTTGTGTAGAAGCTGTAATTTCAATTTTGTCTTTGAATAATAATTTTATTCCGGGAAACTTAAATTTTTCACAACAAATTAAAACTTTACCGTTCAAACCAACCGAAATTAATATCGAAACAGAAGTTAATCATGTCCTCTCAAATTCATTCGGTTTTGGGGGTAATAATACTTCGTTGGTATTTTCAAAAATAGAGTCGGCAACATAATCGTACAGATTTGAAAAAAATAGAATTTACAATTTAAAAAGTTCATAACTTCACCAATTACAGATGATTATAAATCCGATATATATAAATGGTATAGGAAGTATTTCGATACAAAAACCGCTTTCCGAAGATGGTATTTTTAATCCTGTTTCTTATGATACTCCCCGTGTTTCCTGTATAGAGCCTAATTACAGAGATTTTTTTACTCCGGCAGTTTCTCGAAGAATAAGTAAAATTATAAAACGCTCCATTATTACGGCAAAGCATGCTATAAGTGAGTCCGGTATCGAAATGCCGGACGCAATTATTACAGGCACCGGTTTGGGTTGTATAGAAGATACCGAAAAATTTTTGGACTCGATGATTCGCAATGAAGAAAAATTTCTCAAACCAAGTTTCTTTATACAATCAACACATAATTCCATAAGTTCGCAAATTGCCATAAATTTGGATTGTAAATCCTATAATAACACTTATATTCACAGAGGCGTATCTTTTGAAAATGCTCTTGTCGATGCTGCTTTATTGTTCAAACAGAAAAAAATTGATTCCGCTTTGGTAACAGGTAGCGACCAAATGACTCCGAATTATTTTACATTACTGAAGCGGATAGGATATTGGGCGGATACAGTTAATGATACTTTACAATTTGTGCGAAATACAAAAACAAAAGGTTCGTTTTCCGGCGAAGGGAGTATAAGTTTTATGTTGTCTTCACAACAAAACAAAAATTCTTACGCTTTAATAAAAGCAATGGATTTATTTTATAAGCCGACCGTGCCGATAGAACAAAAAATCGAACAATTTATTCAGGCACAAGGACTTAATATCGAAGATATAGATATTTATTTGACGGGAATGAGTGGAGATGCTCAAAACGATAAGGTATATACAGATATTGGTAAAAATTTGTTTTTGTCCGAAAAAACGGCATTTTACAAAAATATTTGCGGAGAATTTTACACTTCAGCCGCTTACGGTCTTAATGTTGCGGCAAGCAGTTTGAAAAAAGGAATTTTTCCTGCACATTGTTTACAAGACGGAAAAGAAAGGAAAAATACAACTCATATTTTATTTCACAATCATTTTAAGAATAAAGACCACTCTTTAATTTTATTGAATAAATGTTCAAATTAATTTTACTTTCTACGCTTCAAAGTTTGTTTTTGGTTTCATCGCAAATATTTTTAAAACTTGCATCAAAGAAAATCAACGGCTTTACATTTTCGTGGGATTATTTCAAAGCACTTTTAATAAATTGGAAACTTGCACTTTCCGGAATAAGCATTGCATCTGCAACACTTTTGTGGGTGTATATACTCAAGCATTTTGAATTTAGCGTTGCCTATCCGATGATAAGTATAAGCTATGTTTTCGGAATGCTTGCCGCCATATTTATTTTCAACGAAACTGTCCCTTTATCAAGATGGATAGGAGTTGGATTTATAATGGCAGGAGTAATAATTATCGCAAAGTATAATTGAATGAATAATTATATTATACCATTACACCATTGAATCTACCGTATCATTGAACAAAA
>JAOZMN010000317.1 GCA_029934265.1 Bacteroidales bacterium | reverse complement strand
TAAAACTTAAAAAAAAAAGAACCTTTTCACAAAAGATGAAACTCTACGATGCTTATTACAGGCGTTCGGGTTTATATTCGTTTTTGTTAAAAAATATCATAAAACTTATTCTTACACTTGCGACAATAGTTGCAGCTATACTTATATTGAATTACAGTCTGCTTTCTATAGGTATCGACATGACCGAAAAACTTAATGAATTAATAGAATCATTATCTACTTGGTATGTAATTACGCTTTTTTTTGTTTCCGAATCGATACTCGGCTGGTTGCCTCCGGATATTTTCATCGTTTGGGGAAAAAATGCACCTTCTTCAATTCCGTATTTGAATGTTACCTTTCTTGCAATCGTTTCTTATGCCGGCGGTATCGTTGCTTACCGATTGGGATATTTAATTCAGCGATTTCCGAAAATACACAGTTATATAAAGAAAAAATATTCTAAACATTTTGTACTGATAAGAAAATGGGGAGGAATTGTGGTAGTTATGGCGGCACTTTTTCCTTTGCCTTTTGCAACAATAAGTTCTATTGCCGGAATGGTAAGGTATCCTTTCAAATCGTTTTTAGTATTTGGACTTACAAGATTTTTACGTTTTTATTTGTACGCAATAGCAATCTTTGAAGGACTTAAGGCTCTGTAAATTCAGACTTCGTCTGTTTTAATGAGTTCAATCTAAAAAGTAAATTTTCTCGAAATCAGACCCTTAGGGTTTTAAGTAACAAGGTGTAAATCAAATATTTAGATTTATTAAACTTTGTTAAATCAAACCCTAAGGGTCTTTCTATTCCGAACTCAATTTTTAACTTAATCTATTGTATCGGCGGATACTCTCCATCTTTGTACCATTCAATTTCTCGGATAAAAGCGTCCCAAAACAAGTTTTGATAAAACGGCAATTTTGCTTCTGCTTCTTCTCTTGTATTGTAAACACCAAGCGTATAGCGATTTATATCGTCAATTCCGTCTCGTTTAAGAGGATTTTGTTTTTGAAAAAACCAATGTTTCGGGTCATCTACAAGTCGGAAAGCTCCTATTTGTATGGTGTAAATAATTCTTTTTTCTTGAATAACTACCGGTTCCGGTTTAATTTCCACAACTTCGACTACCTCTACAACTTCCGGCTCCGGCATTTTGTCGTGTATCGTTACGACACAACCGCCGTCTGCATCTTTTTGAAAAACATCTTCCGAAATTTGATTATCGCCAATACCGGCTTTTTTCAGATAATCAACATACATTTGACTTATATTTTTGTTTTCCATCGACATATCTGCAATTAAATCAGGATTTTCGTTCAAAAAACGAACTAAAGTATTCAAAAACAGTTCGGTTTGATTATTCATTTCACTGTAACATTCCCTTACATATTGCTTAAAAATTTTCGAGCGTTTTATGGGTTGCAAAATTACTTTTTGAAGCTCCTGCTCAGTAAATTCAACTCCAAGTGTCTGAAATGTAAATGTTTCAAAATAATAATCTTTTGCTTCTACGGACATGAAATAATCTTTATTTCTGTCGATAAGATAAGCATAGCGACAGTCATCTTTAAGTTTTGGTTTTTCGATAAGTTTTTTTGTCGGAATTGCATTCATCATTGCCAATACTCCGGCAACTTCGCCACCCTTTTTCATTGCACAGCCTTTTACCATAAGGAAATCGGCATAATTTATCATGTAAATATCTGCTTTCCCTTTCCCGCCGGCTCTGGTAGAAGTGAAAAATGCTCGTTTGTTGTCTCTGCTAAGAAAATAATATACGTCGTGTTCCGGCGAATTAGTTGGGAAACCGAGATTTACAGCTTTTTTAAATCCGCCTTTCCCGTCCGGTTTTGCTCTAAAAATATCGAAACCGCCCATCGAATTATGCCCTTTGGAACTAAAATACAGAGAGCCGTCCGAAGCAATACACGGACCGTCTTCATCATAAATCGTATTTATGTTGTCGCCGAGAATTATCGGGTCGCTCCATACAGTTCCGTTTTTTACAATTTTATAAATATCGAAACCGCCTCTTGCTCCATGAGGTTTTTTGCTTGAGAAATAAATTGTATTTCCGTCCGCCGTAAAACTCATGTGTTTATCATCGCTGTCAGATGAATTTACGGATAATTTTGATTTTTTCGGTTTTTGCCATTTTCCTTTTTTCTTGTGAATTTCCCAAACATCAAAATTTTGATACAAATAAATTGTTTTTTTATCGGGACTGATACCGCAATTTGCCAAATTTTCTTTCGTTTCTAATTTTCGTGCCAAACTTAGTGGTTTGCTCCAATGTCCGGAAACATCGCTCGAAAAAAATACATCTTCGGAGAAATTACCTGCAAATTGTTTTTTGTCGCCGGAAGAGGTTTTCTTTTTTGAAGTAAAAATAAGTACGGTATCGTAAAGTAACATCGGAGAGTGGTCTTGATATTTTGAATTTATAACATCAAAATTTACAATATTTACATACTTCGGATTCATCATTAAATCCATCGCATTCGTACAAAGTTGCTTGTCTTGTTCTAACAATTTTCTCAAATTCGGATAATCTTTAAGTTCCGATTTTAATTTTTTATATTCTTCTTGTGCCTTGTCTAAATCGCCTGTAAGTCTGTATGCTTGTGCAAGTAAAACTTTCGTTTTAGCTTTTCTTTCGGCATTTTTCTTTTTTGTACCGTAAAATTTAATTGCTTTTTCCAAATATTTTACGGATTTTTCTTTTTTGTCCGGAATAAGAAGATAACAAAAGCCGGCTTTTAGATTTAATTCAGGGTCTTCCGATTTTTTTTTCAATTTATGCAATATCCCTTCAAGTTCTTCATTAACTTGAAAACTTTCCAACAATTCTTGTGTCGAAAAAACCAATGCCCTTTGTCCGAAACTAATATTTAGTCCCAAAATCAATACAAACGCCGATAAAATAATTTTTTTCATGATATACAGATATTTTAATTTTGTAATTATACAAGTCAATTTTACAAGAACCATGCTAAAAATGTACTCCGTACTTTAAAATATGTATTTATTTTATTTTATTTTGATTAAATTACTGTAAATAAAACGTTTATAATTAAAAAAAAATATTATTTTGATTAATGTTAAAATAAATTTGATATGATAATAAGTATCGATGAAAGTTTGAGCCGAAAAATAAGAGTTTCACTTCAATTAAAGCTTTTATTAATATTATACAACTTGAAAGCCCCTGCACTTATCAAGTACAGGGGCTTTCAGATTAGATTTTTATAAAATTGCAATATAAAGCTTATCGCAAAATTATTTTTTATTTTTTGAAGACTTATTTTTTTTCTTTTTCTTGGAAACAAGAGATTCAAGTACTTTAATCCTATTTTCAAGATTCTCAAGATCTTTTTGTTTAGCAAAACCGACAGAACCTTTTATTTTATCTTTTACTGTTTTAAATTGATTTTCAAGTTCGGATTTTTTGTCATCGGCATTTTGCATAAAATCTTCAATAATTTTTTTGCCCTCTTCTGCCGAAATTTTTTCATCGTTCACCAGTGTTTCTATAGAACTTTTCATTTTTTCGGTTGTTAATGAAACAAATCCGACTCCGGTATAAACTGCTTTTTTTAATAATTTTTCAATATTCATATTTTTTGGTTTTTATTCCCGCAGAGGGAGGTTAGTAATTAAATTAAGTAATGTTTGTCCTCTTATCTAAACAATAATAACTTGAACTTATTGCAATACTACACTTTTTTTTAATGAAAATCAATATTTGAATGATTATTTTTTTTAAGATTTAAACTTTTTTTTCAATAACATTAAACAATACAGCATTCAC
>JAOZMN010000316.1 GCA_029934265.1 Bacteroidales bacterium | reverse complement strand
TTCTAATCAAATTACAGAAAATTAAAAAAAATGATTTCAATAGTCGGTAATTTCAAAAAAAATATACATTTGTAGCTTAAATTTAATTATGAAAATCATGAAAATACTATCGTACAACGTAAACGGAATAAGAGCGGCATTAAAAAAAGATTTTACAGGCTGGCTGAAAACCGAAAATCCGGATATTGTTTGTATTCAAGAAACAAAAGCACAACCGGAGCAAATTGAAGATACTTTATTCAACGAACTCGGCTATGAAGCGTTTTGGTTTTCAGCAAAGAAAAAAGGATACAGCGGTGTTGGTATTTTAACAAAAATAAAACCGGATAATGTAGTTTACGGCATGAATATTGAAAAATATGATAGTGAAGGTCGTTTTATTCGTGCCGATTTTGGAGATATTTCTGTTATAAGTGTCTATCACCCTTCGGGTTCGAGCGGAGAATTAAGGCAAAACTTTAAGATAAAATGGCTTAAAGATTTCCAAAATTATATTAATGAACTTTCCAAAATCAGAAAAAAACTTATAATTTCGGGCGATTTTAATATTTGCAGACTATGGATTGATATTCACAATCCGGAAAAACAACAAAAGACTTCCGGTTTTTTACCGGAAGAACGAGAATGGTTCGCAGGTTTTATTGAAGACGGTTTTACTGACAGTTTCAGAGTTTTTCATGAAGACGAAAAAGATAATTTCAGTTGGTGGAGCTACCGAGGCGGAGCAAGGGCAAGAAATAAAGGCTGGCGTATCGACTATAATATTGTCAGTAACAGTTTGAAAGAGAATCTTAAAAATGCGTATATTTTACCGGAAGCTGTTCATTCCGACCACTGCCCTGTTGTCGTGGAAGCGGAATTTTAATATTTTATAAAAAAATGAAAGAAAATTTAGATAAGCCGGAGCAGATGAAAAGACAACATATTGTCCATTTCAAACTAAACAGTTTGGAAAAAGAAGCTTTGGATAAATATTGTAAAAAGTATAAAATCAAAAACAGGTCTAAATTTATAAGAGAATCCGTTATCACTACAATCTTACAACGATTTGAAGAGGACTATCCATCTCTTTTCGAAGCTTTACCGGAAGAACAAAAAGAAAAACTTTTTTCGGACTAATAATTTTTCTTCTTTTGAATAAACTACGGGAACTTGTTGATAGAACAAGACGCTTATCATAAAAAACCTGTACAATAAACACTTACATTTTGCAAGATTTCTTTTTTTGTGCTACCTTTCTAAGATTCGCCATTGTGTTGTAAGAACCTTCCACAATCAATTTATCCATAAGCCATGTAGGAACACTCGTTTTAGGGTCGCCATAAAACCTATAAGTTACTTTTGTCTGACCGGAAGAAGTTGCTGTAAAAGTCCACTGACCCTCTGCTTCTTTTACCCTTACAACGCCTGTTTTTTCGGAACAATAAGAAGGAGTACAAGTGAGTTTGAGAATATCAGCATCTCCGTTTTCCATAGTTTTTACGTACATTACAATATCCCTGTTTTCAAAAGGCCAAGGTACACTGACTTCATAGTAAATATACCATTCATCACGATTTATTGATTTTACTTTTTGTATTTTTTTGAATATTCCGCTCATCCACTCCGAATAATCATCGACATTCCGAAGAATGGAAGTCATTACCACCTTCGGAGCATTGACGGTAAATGATGCTTTTATTTCAATAATGTTTGTACCCGTAACTCGATGAGTATATATGGTTATACCATTTTTATCTTTTTTCAACTCCCAGTTATCAGACTGCGAATAAACCGCTCCGGTACTGAAAACCGCAATCAAAACAAGAGCCGTAATCAGTTTTTCTTTTTTCATGACAACAGTTTTAATATCTTCGATCTGTTTTACGGACAAAAGCCGTATATATAATAAAATTATTACAGATAAAAAACTTCTGCAAGTGTACTTACAACAACTTTATACAAATATAATTCTTTTTGTTTAAATTTCATAATTTCTTTAACAAAAAATTATATTTTATCCGGATAAAATTACGAATAATTCCTTAACGCCATTTTTCTGCACTTTTATTATAATAATAAACAAGTTCTTGCGTACTCATGGTATTAATTTTTGTATTCACTTCTTCCGTATCTTTTTCAAAAAAGAACATTGCCGGCAATTTTTCGGCACTAAAATATCTTAAATCGCTTAATGTTTTTGTGTTTTTCAATTTATAAGATACTTTTTCCTGTATTTTTTGTTTGTAATTAACGGTATCTTGCGTAATGATATTATTCACGCCACCGCCTGCCATTACAAACCCCCAAATCCCAAAAGTCGGTACATTTGTTTGGTAAGGAATTGCCCTTCCGAATACATTTTCAAAAGTATGATAAATACACCAGTAAGCCTTTGGTGCAAAATACGGAGAGGTAGATTGGGAAACAATAATTCCGGTAGCGGATAACCTGCCGGACAACATTTCATAAAATTCTTTGGTGTATAATTTTCCCAGTCCGGTATCGTTTGGGTCGGGCAAATCAATAATTATTGTAGAATAAACTTCTGAACTGTTTTTAATAAAATTATAGGCATCTTCATTAAAAACTTTCACTCTTTTATCGAGAAAAGAATTTTTATTCAGTTTTCTGAAAATCTCGTTTTCTGTGGCAAGTTTTGTCATTTCGGGGTCTAAATCGACAAGTTGAATTTCTTCGACATCATGGTATTTCAAAACTTCTCGAACGACCATACCATCTCCCCCTCCGAGTATCAAAATTTTTTCTCTCGAACCGGAAAGCAACATCGGTAAGTGTACCAATGTTTCGTGATAACGATATTCATCGGAACTTGAAAATTGAATACTGCCGTTTATAAACAAACGGTAATCATCGTTCCAGCGTGTAAGTACTAATTTTTGATACTTAGTTTGTTTGGAAAAAATTATTTTATCTTGATATATTTTTTGCTCAAGGCTGTCGTCTATTTCGGAAGTAAAAAACATTCCGGTACCGAAAGCAGCTATAAGCAATATTGAAATTAATGATTGTTTTATTCCGTTTTTGAGTAATTTACGAAATAAAAAGGCATTGTATAATGCAATTATCAAATTTATAATTCCAATTAAAAATGCTGTTTTTATTACGCCAAGCCAAGGAAGCAGTATCAGCGGAAATAAAACCGAAGCCGCCAATGCTCCTATATAATCGAAAGAAAATATTTTTGCAACTGTTTCTTTAAAAGAAGAATATTTATTTACTATTCGTGCCACTATCGGAATTTCAAGTCCGATTAATGCTCCGAGTATTGCTATAAATGCAAAATTATATAGGTAATAATGAGACGTATAGGCATAAGTAAGATAAAGTCCTGTTGCAGAAATACCTCCGAAAAAACCAAGAATAATCTCTATATTTATAAAGGTATCAAATAAATTTTTCTTTATGTATTTAGATACAAACGAGCCGATTCCCATGAAAAACATAAATAATCCTATCGTAAGGGAAAATTGTAAAATACTGTTTCCCATAAAATAAGATGAAATACTGCTTAAAAGCAACTCGTATAAAATTCCGCAAGCGGCAATTATCAATACGGATATTAGCAATACAGGATATATTGCTCGTTCGGAATGTGAAAACAAATCAAAAAAATTTTAAGGTCTTCTACCTGTTTTAGGAACGGAAAATAAATTAACTTCATAACTCATTTAATATTCGTTACTTGACAAGGCAAAGACATATTTATAAATATCTAAATAGTTAGTAAGGTCTTCGACCTATTTAATGTGGCAAAGCCAAGAGTATAATTTATTGATATTTAGAATAGTATAACATTA
>JAOZMN010000315.1 GCA_029934265.1 Bacteroidales bacterium | reverse complement strand
TGATTATATTCCGTATGCTTATTTTCAAGGTGTTACAAATTATAAACAGATGAAACCCACATTGTGGGATTTAAAATTAAATCTTAACACCCAAGAAAATGATTATATTCCGTATGCTTATTTTCAAGGTGTTACAAATTATAAACAGATGAAAAAAGATAATTTTTCATTGTTTTCCGTTAATTGTTTATTGTTTTCAGTCCGAATATTTTAGCAATTATTGCTTGTCTGGTATAAACACCGTTTTCGGCTTGTTCAAAATAATATGCTTTCGGATTTTTATCTACTTCCGGAGCTATTTCATTGACTCTCGGCAAGGGGTGAAGAATTTTTAGATTTTCTTTTGTATCCTCTAACATACTATTTTTCAATACATAAGTGTTTTTCGTTTTTTCATAATCCATAGGGTCGGAAAAACGTTCTTTTTGTACCCTTGTCATATATACAATATCTGCATATTTCATAACGTCTGTAAAGTCTTCATGTTCAAAGTATTTAATACCTTTTTTTGTTAAGAAATTTTTATATTCGTTCGGAATTTTAAGAAACGAATGCGAAATAAAATTAAAAGTCGGGTTGTAGTCCGAAAGAGCCATAAGCAATGAATGTACCGTTCTGCCGTATTTCAGGTCGCCCACCAAACAGATATTCAAATCCTGCAAAGAGCCTTGAGTCTTTATAATAGAATAAAGGTCGAGTAAAGTTTGTGTAGGGTGTTGATTTGCACCGTCTCCGGCATTTATAACCGGCACTTTCGATACTTCGCTTGCATATCTTGCACTACCTTCCAAGTGGTGTCTCATTACAATAAGGTCGCTGTAATTTGCGATTGTCTTTATTGTATCATTCAGACTTTCACCTTTTTTTACGCTCGAAGAACTTGCATCGGTAAAACCTATAATTTTTCCGCCAAGTTTATTTACTGCACTTTCAAAACTTAGCCGTGTTCGGGTAGATGGCTCAAAAAACAGACTTGCAACAACTTTTCCTGCAAGTATATTTTGGTTGGGATTCTTCTCAAAATATGCCGCCATTTCCAACACTTCAGAAATGTCTTTTTTTGAATAATCACTTATTGATATTAAACTTTTCATAGTTTTGGATTTTTTATAAACTTTCGAGTTTAGTGTAAAAAAAACTTTTGAGTTCAGTATAAAAAGTATATTTTCTCGAAATTAGACCCTTAGGGTTTGAAGTAAATGTTTGTAAATAAGACATTTAGTTTTCTTCGTTTTTGTTAAATTAAACCCTAAGGGTCTTTTTATATCGAACTCATAATTAAGCCAAAGTTTCTTTATCTTCAATAAATTTAATTCCGTATTCTTCCAACTCTTTTAATATCGGCTTATAAATTGTTTTCTTTACAGGGATATGAACACCTGTTTCCTTAATTTTTCCGGTAAGAATAAGTTTTACCGCTATAGCAACCGGCATACCTACGGTTATTGACATTGCTGTATGTATATCGTCTTCACCTTCAACAACAAGCGATGAAGTTATGCGTTTATTTTTTCCTTCCAAATTATATTCAAATTTATGTTGCATTGCAATCATATCTTTTTCATCTTTACCCAAAGTCCATTTTTCTTTAAGTATTTTTTGAAGGATTTGAGCCGGCGTTGCATTTTTCAGACCGATTTTTTTATCCTTGAAAATATCCAACCAACGTAATTTATACATCACAATGGATTCTTCATGAATATTAAGGTATTTTCGCACTTTTTCTTCCAAATTTTTACCTTCTTCATATTTCGTAAAAGTATTTATGAAATCTCTGTAAGTCATATTTTCCGAATTTTCCAGAGTGTATGTATCATCTGTTGCTCCGAGTTGTACGAATACGTCCCATGCTTTGCAAAATCCCGGACGACGCATTGTCCCTCTTATCATTGTCGGAATATCTTCCAAGCCGTAAGATTGTCTGTATTTCAAAGAATTTCGGTTCATATATACTTCAAACTCTCCGTAATTTTTAATTTCGGTTCTTTCTATTCTTTGAAATAATTTATGATACGGAATA
Organism: Bacteroidales bacterium; assembly: GCA_029934265.1. Taxonomy (GTDB): domain Bacteria; phylum Bacteroidota; class Bacteroidia; order Bacteroidales; family JAADGE01; genus JAOZMN01. The sequence continues at coordinate 1,785 of JAOZMN010000315.1, read as the reverse complement.
TATTTATAAGTACTGTTTACTATTATCTGTGCTGCACTTCCTTGTCCTGCCACTACTACGTTTCGAGGATTCCATGTAAATTTGTAATTCCAAGGATTGTTATCCGACTTCGGAGCTACCAAACCTCCGGTATTCGACCGAAATGCGGTAAGTTCGCCTCCGCTTTCTTTCACTCTGTCGATAACCGCCATTGCCGACATATGGTCGATGCCGGGATCAACTCCTATTTCATTTAGAATAAGGATACCTTTTTTCCTTGCTTCTTCATCTTTATTTTTAATTTCGTCCGAAACATAGGAAGCAGTTACCATATTTTTTTTATGGTTCAAACAACTGTCAGCTATCATGTGGTGCATACTTGCAGGAAGCATTGATACTACAATATCTGCTGCTTTTATTTCATTGCACCTTTGTTCTTGGTTAAAAACATCAAAACTGAAAGCCTCTCCGTTTTTATGAGCTCCGATTTTCTTCTTTGCAGTTTCTTCCGAAATATCTCCGACTCTGACTTTCCACGAATGTTTTGTCGAGTTTTCCAGCAAGTTTCTTATTAAAGTTGAGCAGGATAAACCGGCTCCAAGTACTAATATTTTTTTCATAAGATAAATGTAATAAATTCTATTTGTAAGAAGTTCGTTAAAATTTAATTGTTTGAATAAAGTGCTAATCTAAAACTACAAATCATATCAACAAAATTTATTTTCAGTTTCTACAACATATAATTGTAAATGTTTCACTAACAGTATATTAAAAGTGTAAATTGTACTGTACGAAAAATATTTTTATTCATCCGAATTTGCAAATAATATAAAACAGATTATTTTTGTCAAAATATCCGGTAAATTTTACCGATATATAAAATTGTCTTCACTACAAAATCAATAAAAATCATTATCTTTGAAGCAAAATAAAAAAAAACAATTTCAATAAAATGGCAAAAAAATCACCGGTGGAAACACCTTTAATGAAACAATACAATCAGATAAAATCCAAGCATCCTGATGCGGTTTTACTTTTCAGAGTGGGCGATTTTTATGAAACTTTTTCCGACGATGCAATAAAAGCGTCCGAAATATTAGGAATTACACTCGCAAAGCGTGCAAATGGTGCCGCTTCTTATGTCGAACTTGCCGGATTTCCGTATCATGCTTTGGATACATATTTGCCTAAATTGGTAAGAGCTGGAGCACGTGTTGCAATATGTGAACAGCTTGAAGACCCCAAGACTACTAAGAAAATCGTAAAAAGAGGAGTTACCGAACTCATAACTCCGGGTGTACTTCTTAATGAAAATATCCTCGAAAACAGGGAAAATAATTTCCTTGCTTGCGTAAATCTTCAAAAATCAGTTTCCGGAGTTGCGTTTTTGGATATTTCTACCGGTGAATTTTACATGGCACAGGGAAGTACTGCATATATCGACAAATTGCTTACCGGATTTTCACCTAAGGAAGTACTTTACGAAAGAAGTAAATATCAGGATTTTACAGATGCTTTCGGAAAAAAATATTATATGTACAAACTTGAAGACTGGGCTTTTACTCCGGAAACTTCAAGAGACAGATTAATAAGACAGTTTGATACAAAATCTTTAAAAGGTTTCGGTGTAAACGATATGGAATACGGCATAACCGCCGCCGGTGCAATACTTCAATATCTTGATTTGACGGAACACAGAGAAATAAAACATATCAGTAAAATTTCTCGTATAGAAGAAGATAAATATGTATGGTTGGATAAATTCACAGTCCGAAATTTAGAACTTTTTTCATCAACGGGAGAAAT
>JAOZMN010000044.1:8225-13795 GCA_029934265.1 Bacteroidales bacterium | reverse complement strand
CTGCGTTTTTTTATTTCATCAGATATTTTTTTATATCCGACAAGGCTTTTTGTTGTTTGCGAAAAAATATTTACCGATCTTGTAAAATCTATTTTGTCCAAGTCCTCTAAACCACTTATTACTATTGCCTTACCTTCCGTTTGTCCGACTAAGCCGTTTACTTCCGCATGACCTTTTTTTCCGTATATTATTATCTGTCCGTTTTGTTTTGCCATATCATCAAAACCGTTTTTAATGTTATTTTGAAGTTTCAAAACAACAGGACAGGAAGCATCTATCAAATTTATATTATTTTCGAGAGCAATTTTGTATGTTTCGGGCGGTTCGCCGTGTGCCCTGATAAGGACTTTGCAATTTTTAAGTTTTTTAAATTCTTCGTGATTTATGCTTACAAGTCCTTTTTTTTTAAGTCGCTCTACTTCAACATTGTTATGGACAATATCGCCGATGCAATATAATTTTTTTTGTTTTTCAAGTTCTTCTTCGGCTCGTTGTATTGCATACACAACTCCGAAACAAAATCCTGAATTTTTATCTATTTCTATATACACTTTTTTATAAAATTTTTATTTTCAGCTATCTGTCTGTTTTATTATTTCCACAGCTTTTTTCAACGCATTTTGTATTCCTTTCGGATTTTTACCTCCTGCCGAAGCAAAACCGGCTTGTCCGCCTCCCCCTCCCTGAATTTCTTTGGAAATTTCACGAATAATTTGTCCGGCATTAAGTTTTTTTGTCTCAATAATTTCGTCTGAAATCATAACACAAAGATTTGCTTTTCCTGAAATTTCCGCACCTGTAATAAGATATAAATTTTTAATTTCAGACTTCAATCTGAAAGCAATATCACGAAGCATTCCGGCATTTGAAATTGATATTTCTTTGGAAATTACATTAATACCATCAATTTCTTTAACATTTTCTTTTAAATTTTCGATAATTGATTTTAAATTTTCTTTTTCAAATTTTTCGATACTCTTTTTAAGTTTTGAATTTTCTTGTAAAAGATTTTCAATATTTTCGGGTAAATTTTTATTACTTTTAAACAAACTTTTTGCAGTATTTATTTCTGCAATTTGTTTTTGAATAAATTTTTCGGATTCCGTACCTGTTATTGCTTCAATTCTTCGTATGCCGGCGGCGATGGCACTTTCGGAAATAATTTTAAAATATCCGATTTCGCCGGTTGCTTGCACATGAGTCCCCCCGCAAAGTTCAATAGAATCATCAAATTTAATAACCCTGACAATATCAGCATATTTTTCTCCGAAAAGAGCAGTTGCTCCCATTTTTACGGCTTCATTCATCGGAACGGAACGATTTTCGTCCAATGCAATATTTTTACGAATACGTTTATTTACTTCCGCCTCTACTTTTAAAATTTCTTCTTCCGTAAGTTTTTGATAATGAGAAAAATCAAATCTTAAATGTTTTGTATCGACAAGCGAACCTTTTTGTTCAACGTGTGTGCCGAGAATTTCTCTTAAAACACTTTGCAACAAATGAGTAGCCGTATGATTACGTTTTATGGAATTTCGTTTATTTTCGTTTACAACGGCTTTAAAAGAACTATTCAAATTTGAAGGTAACTTCTTGCTGATGTGTACAATAACATTGTGTTCGTTTACGGTATCGAGAATTTCAGTTTTTTCGCCTTCGGATTCTATATAGCCTGTATCGCCTACCTGTCCACCGCTTTCGGCATAAAAAGGTGTGTAATTAAAAACCAGATGATACAAATCTTTTTTCTTTTCTGTAACCTTTCTGTACCTTGTAATTTTAAGTTCGGTTTTCAAAGTATCGTAACCGATAAATTCTTCGGCATCATCTTCGAGCAAAGTAATCCAATCTTCTTTGTCGCCGGAAGCCGCCGTTTGCGATTTTTTCTTTTGCAAATTCATTGCTTCATCATAAGATTTCCTATCAATAATTAAATCTTTTTCTCTGAGTATCAGTTCGGTAAGGTCATAAGGGAAACCGTAAGTATCATATAAAGTAAAAACCTCTTTGCCGGAAACGATTTTATAACCGTCCGACTTAGTTTTTTCTATAATTTTATCCAAAAGTTTAATACCGGTTTCCAAAGTCCTTAAAAATGATGCTTCTTCTTCTTTTATAACCTTAGTGATAATTTCTTTTTGATTTTTCAGTTCCGGATAAGCTTCACCCATTACTTTAATCAGACTTTCCAAAAGCCTGTAAATAAAAGGGTCTTTCATATTAAGAAAAGTATATCCATATCTTACCGCTCGTCTTAAAATCCTACGAATAACATATCCTGCTCCGGTATTCGACGGTAATTGTCCGTCGGTTATCGAAAATGCTATTGTTCTCAAATGGTCGGCGATAACTCGCATTGCAATATCGCTTTTTTCGGAACTTTTTTGTTGTACTCCGGAAATTTCGGAAATATTGTTTATAAGAGGTGTGAAAATATCGGTATCGTAATTTGATTGTTTTCCTTGCACAATCATGCAAAGTCTTTCAAAACCCATTCCTGTATCTACGTGTTTACTTGGCAGTTGTTCTAATTTTCCGGACTTCTTTCTATCGTATTGAATAAAGACCAAATTCCAAATTTCGATAACGTGCGGGTGGTCTTTGTTTACAAGTTCCCTACCTGAAAGTTTTTTTATTTCCTCTTCACTTCTTATGTCAATATGAAGTTCCGAACACGGTCCACACGGTCCTGCCACTCCCATTTCCCAAAAATTATCTTTTTTGGAGCCATACAATATTCTGTCTTCCGGTAAATATTTTTTCCAATATTTTTTAGCTTCTTCGTCCGGTTTGGTTCCGTCCGTTTTATCTCCTGCAAAAACGGTTGCATAAAATCTGCTTTTATCTATTTTCAGAACTTCTGTAAGATATTCCCAAGCCCAATCAATCGCTTCTTCTTTAAAATAATCGCCGAACGACCAATTTCCAAGCATCTCGAACATCGTATGATGATAAGTGTCATGTCCGACTTCTTCCAAATCGTTATGTTTTCCGGACACTCGCAAGCATTTTTGAGAATCTGCAATTCTTGACGCTTGGGCAGTTGCATTTCCAAGAAAAACATCTTTAAATTGGTTCATTCCGGCATTTGTAAACATTAAAGTCGGGTCATTTTTAATTACCATAGGTGCCGAAGCAACAATTTTATGTCCTTTGGATTTGAAAAAATCTATAAATGTGTTTCTTATTTCTATTGAATTCATTTCTATTTATTTACAAGTTCTAAAAATTTTAAATCGAATTATTGTGTCCACTCAAAATGCTATGGTAAAAATTAACTTTGCCAAAGTTAAGTAAATTAGTTTATGTTGATTATCAAGATATTAGTATTTATCAAAAAGAACTTTGGCAAAGTTTTACCATACTATATTGAGTAGATTAGAATTATTTTTAAAGTTCAAAGTTGCATTTTTATTGCCGGTATATCAAAAAAAAAATGTTTTTTTAAAAGGGTATTGTTTATTGATACAATTATATTACTGAAAATAAGTAATTTATAAGTATCTGTTTATAACTAATTTAATAATTTCAACAGCAATATACTATTCCGGACTGATATTTGTGTTAAATATTGATGATTAAATGTTTAAAACTTTTTCAACTTTTTAAAATTCCTATTAGATTAAATTGTAAACCACTTATTTATTGATTGTTAGAAATTAACCTTATCTTTAATAGAGTTTGAAAATTGAAGCTATAACTTGGTCTTGTCGGTAGAAAATTTGGATTTGTAAATTTAATAACTATTTTTGTCATGGATTTAAAAATAAAGAAAGTTGTACCCGGTTTATTAAAATTAGTGTACTTCTTATATGTAAGAGAATCTAAAACTAAAAGTCAGATTATGGCAAAAAATGACTTCCGCTTTAACCCGGAAACGCTTGCGTACGAAAAAATTGAAAGAAATATTGCAAAAACTTTATACAGAGTTATTCTACCTCAATTTACACTTTCAATAATTCTCGGAATATTTTTTTACATCGGATTTTCATTTTTCATAGAATCTCCTGCCGAGCTGAATTTAAAAGAAGCAAACGAACAAATGAAGTTCGAATACAATTTGCTTAACAAAGGTTTAGACAGAACAGCCTCAGTTTTGGCTAAATTACAAAAAAGAGACGATAAGATATATCGTACCATTTTTCAAGCAGACCCCATTCCAAACAGTGTAAGATTAGCAGGTTACGGAGGTAGCGATAAATATAAAAAACTCGAAGGCTTTGATAATTCGACTACAATAATAAACGCTTCAAAACGTCTTGATGTTCTTTCCAAACAAATAGTTGTACAATCCAAGTCGTATGACGAAATTGTAAACCTCGTAAAAAATAAAGAAAAAATGCTTGCTTGTATTCCTGCAATACAACCGATAGCAAATAAAGACCTCACTCGATTCGGTTCAGCATTCGGATACAGAATGCACCCAATTCTACACGTACTTAAAATGCACACCGGTATAGATTTAACAGCTCCGAGAGGAACTAAAATATATGCTTCGGGAGATGGCGTGGTTGAAAGAGCCGATGCAAAAGCAAGAGGTTACGGAAACCATATTGTAATAAATCACGGTTATGGCTACGTAACATTATATGGACACATGAGCAAAATGCTTGTGCGAGCAGGACAAAAAGTAAAAAGAGGTGATGTTATAGGACTTGTAGGCAGTACCGGACGTTCTACAGCACCACATTTACATTATGAAGTAAGGATGAACGGAAAACCTGTTAATCCTGTTAATTTTTATTATAACGATTTGACAGACGAAGAATATCAAAAAATGATAGAAATATCATCGACATCAAATACACATATTTATGAGTAGAACAAAAATATTCAATAATAATAAAAACTCTTCGGGTATTCTTGGAGAGTTTTTTTTATTATATATCAAAATGACATTTGTTATTTTGATATTTTTTTTACAGGTTTCATGTACAAATGAAATTGTAGAAACTTCGAGAGCTTGCCGGCTTAGATGCAAGCATCAAAAGGAAGCAGAACGATTTTACATAAATTCCGGCAGCTTTCTGGGAAACAGTACAAGAAATTATTACGGAAAAAATGCTCCGGACAATATTAATGTAATTTGGAAAATAAAACTCGGTGAGGGAAAAACATTAGTTGCCGGAGATACATTGGAATGGAAGGGTGCAGGCTGGACAGGACAGCCTTTATTAGTAACAGAAGATACGATAACATACATTATTCAGGGTGCTTATGACCATAATTTAAGAAAAATAAATGCTCAAACAGGTGAAATTGTTTGGACTTATAAATTTGATGATGTAATAAAAGGAACAGGAACTGTTTATGTAAATAAAAAGTGTAAAAATATTGAAAATAAATATATAATTCTGCAAGGAGCAAGACAGGGACTCGATAACAATATGTCGCAGAAAATAATACCGAGTTACAGGGGGATTTCGTATAAAACAGGCAGGGAACTTTGGCGGTTAAACGTGAAAAGAACAAGAAGTTACAGCCGTGATGTAGATGGTTCGGCTTTGATAATAAATGACACTGCTTATATCGGACTCGAAAACGGAATTTTTACGATTTTCAGCCCGAAT